>DASRBR010000096.1:0-4985 GCA_035653495.1 Verrucomicrobiia bacterium | reverse complement strand
CGCTACGGCGTTTTCGCAATTTCAAACGCGCGGGTTTGCGTCGCCCAACGCCGAGCGCACATTTCTTTTGGACATCACTCCTTCCTTGGAGGAGATCCGCAAGAAACTGGATCAAAAATGGCGCAACCAGCTCAATCGTGCGGAGAAGAACGGGCTTGACCTCATTCAGGGGAACAGCAGCGCCGAATATCGACTTTTTCTCGAGGTTTACGAGAAGATGTGGAACCGCAAAAAGTTCGAAACTTCGGTTGATGTCCACGAATTTGCCCGGATTTGCGATGACCTGCCCCATGAACTCAAGTTCAAGATTTTGGTTTGCAAGAAGGCGGAAGAACCGGTGAGCGCAATGGTTTATTCCGCCATCGGCAACACCGGGATTTATCTGCTGGGCGCCACACATGATGCCGGCTTGAATACGAAAGCTGCGTACTTATTGCACTGGACGGCTATCAAGCAATTGAAGGAGCAAGGGCTTCGCTATTATGATCTGGGCGGGATTGATCCTGAAAAAAACCCGGGCGTATATCATTTTAAGAAGGGTTTTTCCGGCGTGGATGTGACGCGCATCCCGCCACTGGAATGTTGTGAAGACATTTTCAGCCGGGCAGGAATGAAGGCCGCCGACGTGTTTAAAGGCGGAATCATTGGCCATCTGAGGCGCAGGCTTCTTCCTTCCTTCTTCGGATCAAGCCCGAAGATGCAGCCACACGCTGACCCCGTCAATTCTTGAGCGCCACCATGGATATATCAGTGGTCATTCTGAGCTGGAATGATAAGCGCTATTTGGAGGAATGTCTCCAAAGCCTGGTGAATTGCACAAAATCGCGCACGGTGGAAATCATCGTGGTGGACAACGCTTCAACCGATGGTTCGCCTGAGATGGTATCAACGAACTTTCCAACGGTGAAGCTGATCCGAAACCGCGAAAATCTTGGTTTTCCCAAAGGAAACAACGTTGGGATTCAAGCCGCCACGGGCAAGTACCTGTTCCTTTTGAACTCGGATATCAAGGTATTGGATGGTTGTTTCGACGCGCTTGCGGATTATTTGGACGCACAGCCCGATGTTGGTATGGTCGGCCCCAAGATATTAAATGCAGACATGACGCACCAAAGTTCCTGCAGGCGTTTTCCGATGCTTTGGAATAATTTTTGCATGCTGAACGGGCTTTCCGGCATGTTCAAAAAATCCCGATTTTTCAGCGGCGAACACATGTTTTATTTTGAAGGCGATCAACTGATGGATGTGGATGTGCTGGTCGGATGTTTTTGGGCGCTAAGGCGCGCGGCTTTGGATAACTTTGGCATGTTGGATGAAGGTTTTTTCATGTATGCCGAAGATGTGGATTGGTGCAAGCGGTGTTGGAAATCCGGATGGCGGGTGGTCTTCTTCCCTGACGCACGCGCAATCCACTACCGAGGCGGCAGCAGCGCCAAACAGGACCCTATATGGCTGGCTTTGACACAGCAGCGTTCGACCTTGCGTTATTGGAGAAAGCATCACGGTTTGCCGGGCGTCCTCGCCATCAGTGTCCTTATCTTCCTGAGCAAACTTATCCGATGCGCCCTAGCCTGCATCAATTATCTTTCGCGTCCGTCCAAACGCGACGACAGTAGGCAACGTTTGCGAATAGCGGGCGCTTCTTTGCTCGCGTTGTTTTCCAGGAACGCAAATTACAAACAGATTTAGGTCTGGTTTTGTTTTCGATGATTCAGCTCGTGTCTTCACCGGGAATTATTGATCGGCTGCTGAATTACCACAAGCGCCACGGATTGCGCGCCACGTGGCGACGCGCGTGCGTTTCAGCCCGCAGGGCGTGGCTGGGAAGCCGGATGGTTTTGTTCGAATGCAACCTCAATGCTCCGCTGCCTGTGTTGAAAGAGTTGCAGAACGCCACGATCGAACGCAAGAACAGCCAGGCTGACATTAATCCGAATGATCTGCACCGTATCACGACCACATGGAATGAAAAAACGGCCAAACTTCTCCATGAGCACCGATTTCGCCTGGGGGCATCGCTCTGGCTGCTTAAAACAGATGGCAAAGTTGCTGCATACGGCTGGACTGTGCGCGAAAGGACCGTCGAACCCCACTTTTTTCCACTGGGGCCTGCTGATTTTCATTTATTCGATTTTTTTGTGTTTCCAGAATATCGTGGTCGCCGCTTAAATCCTACCTTGGTGAACCATATTTTGACAGCACTCGTGCAGGAGGGTGCGAGCCGCGCATTTATCGAAGCGGCAGAATGGAACAAGGCCCAACTAGTCTCGTTGAGCCGCACCTTTTTTCAAAAAATAGGCTGCGCTCGCAAATTCGAGATTTTGGGAAAAACAATCATCATTTGGAGCGAGAAGGCCCAGTGGGATACGACACAAGAATAAAAAAGATTTTCAAAATCCCGAACTAAAGCGTTTGTGGGGCCAGTTGACTCAAATTTCCAAAATCATAATATTCTTTTATGAAAATCAGCATCGTCGGACTTGGTTACGTTGGACTGCCTTTGTCACTGCAATTCGCCCATTCAGGGGTGAATGTGCTGGGCCTGGACATTGACCCGGCAAAGGTGGATGCCATTATGGCGGGCCGCAGTTACATCAAACACATCCCCTCCGAAGTCATCGCCGAGGTGGTCAAGACCGGCAGTTTCGCCGCATCTGCCAACTTCAGCCGCGTCAAGGAAGTCGAGGCGGTCATTATTTGCGTTCCGACGCCGCTGAATAAAAATCGCGAGCCGGACATCTCATTCATTTTGGAAACCGGCAAATCCATTGCCCCGCACCTCAACAAAGGCACGCTGGTGGTGCTTGAATCCACGACTTATCCGGGCACGACCGATGAAGATTTGCGCGAAGTGCTCGAAGCGGGGTCCGGGCTGAAGGCAGGCGTGGATTTTCATCTGGCGTTTTCGCCCGAGCGCGAAGACCCCGGCAACTCGCAAAGCAAGGTGCAATTGATTCCCAAGGTCATCGGCGGTTACACGCCGGCGTGTCTTGAACGCGCCAAGGCGCTTTACGGCCAGGCCATCAAGACGCTTGTCCCGGTTTCATCCTGCCGGGTGGCGGAAGCGACGAAACTGCTCGAAAATATTTTCCGCAGCGTAAACATCGCATTGGTGAACGAATTGAAGCTCGTTTACGGCGCAATGGGCATTGATGTTTGGGAAGTCATCAACGCCGCGAAGACCAAACCGTTCGGTTTCATGCCATTTTATCCCGGCCCCGGATTGGGCGGACATTGCATTCCGATCGACCCGTTTTATCTCACGTGGAAAGCGCGTGAATACGGACAAAACACGCGCTTCATTGAACTCGCCGGCGAGATCAACACCTCAATGCCGCAACATGTCATCAATCGCACCGCGGAGGCGTTGAACGCTCAGCGCAAACCGATGAACGGCAGTTGCGTGCTCGTCATTGGGCTCGCATACAAACCGAACGTGGATGATGATCGCGAATCGCCCAGTTACGTTTTGATGGATTTGCTGGGCGAACGCGGCGCGGATGTCGCTTATTACGATCCCTACGTGGGTGTGATTCCAAAAACTCGCGAGCATCCGCATTGGGCCGGGACGCGGTCTGTCGCATGGAACAAGGAAACCATATCAAGTTTTGACGCGGTGATCATCGCCACGCACCATCAGGCGATCAATTATCAAGAGCTGGCGAATTGGACCGAGTGCATCATTGACACGAGAAACGCCATGGTCGGGCTCAATACGAAGCCTGGCCAGGTTTGGAAAGCGTAAGTCAAACTGGCAACCAGCCAACACCAGACTGCATCCTCGGCGGCATTGCCGATGCCATAGGTCTGATATGGAACCATCATTACCACGCGGACGCGAACTCATGCGTCCGCCGAAGCGTTCGTACAAATCAAACACTGGCAATAGCGCTGGTGCTGCGCTGCTTTGCTTTTTAGGCGCTGCTGGCGCTGCAAAGGCGCAGGATGTGGTGATGTCTTCGCCGCCCACGTATTCCGTCACACCTGCGGCAGTGCAGGCGCAATTGGGCGAGAGCATTGCATCGAACCCGCTTATGCCCGGGCCATCCGACCTTTTGCATTGGGGATCGGTGACGCTTCGCCCGCATGCCGCTTATCAAGTTTTGTACGGCACGGGATTGCTATCCGCACCGGGACAACAGCACGATTCATTTGTGCAGACTTTGTCGCCGGGAGTGCTGGTGAACATCGGCTCTCATTGGACGCTGGATTACACTGCCAACCTTACCTACTATTCAAACGACCATTTTCAGAACGCAGTCAATCACTCGGCGTCCTTGAATTGGGGAACATACTACGAAGATTGGAGTTTTGGCTTTTCACAGAGCGTGGGGATTTCGGACACACCGCTTATCCAAACTGCGGCACAAACGGAGACCCAAACATACACGACGGCCCTGACCGCAGGGTACCGGTTCAACACCCTGATGTCAATGGACGTTTCCTTGAGCCAGGCCATCACCACTGCGCCGGAACAATATAACAATTCTGATTCATGGAACGCGATGGGATGGCTGAATTATCAATTTTTTCCGCGTTTGGACGGCGGAATTGGAATTGGCTACGGATATGACAAGGTGAGCCTCGGACCGAACATGGAAAATCAGAACGCGCAGGTGCGGGTTACCTGGCATGTGGCGAACAAAATAGACCTGGTCGTGCACGGTGGCGTGGAAGACGTGGAATATATTGGCGGCGGGGTGCCAAACACCGTCAGTCCCATCTATGGAGCTTCTCTGCAGTACAGACCTTTTGCGCAAACGAGCATTTCTCTTAGCGCCGATCGCTCGGTCACGCCGTCCTTGTTCGCAAGCCAGGCGACTAAAGGCAGTTCATTAAGTGTCGCCTTAAACCAACGCTTGCTGAAGCACTTCAGCCTCGGGGTTTCGGGTTCGTATGTCACCAGCGATTATATTGCCTCCCTGGCCTCCGCGGAAGCGGGGCGTTCCGACAGCTATTATTCGATTGGTGCGTCATTGGGCTGG
>DASRBR010000095.1:0-4898 GCA_035653495.1 Verrucomicrobiia bacterium | reverse complement strand
AGCACAGGCAGGTGAGAATCGTTCCGCGCCGCGTCTGCAAGCTGGCGAAGCGTCTCAGTGTTTTCGATATGACCGGCGAACGCGGCCAATTGCCCCCAATTCAAGCGCTGGCCAAGAGACATCATGTCGAGCAGCGCCTGCTCCAGTGGTTGCGAGTCGGAACCATGGTTCGCACTGGCAGCCAGAGCGGAAAAAGTGTCGCGCAGACGCGGTGTGAGAAGGTTCTCGTCAATTAAAAGGCCGGTGATTGAAATGGCGGCATCGAAAGCCTGCCCGGCGGACGACATCGAAGGGGCAAAAATGGCGGTGTTGGTCAGGCTGCGACAACGAAGCAATTCCTGGACGGCAGGATTCGAAGAACCGCGCAATAATTCCAAAATCACTTCGCGGTTTTCCAAACGGATGACAAATTGCGCCAGTGATTCGAAACTGTTAGTGGAATGTTGCGGGTCCGAGGCAAACAGGCGGGCCATGCGAGGGCTGACGTAGCCACCGGAAACCTGCAGCGCGGGTTGATGCCTGGCGAGAGTGTTGACTGCAGCACGAAATTTTTCGTAATCGGGAATGTCGCGCGAGGGCAGCGCTTGCAAAAGGAGTTGCGAAGCGCCGAGTTGTTGTTCCCGGACAAGTTCGAGACCATAAGCGCTGACGACAGAAGGATTGCCTCCAGCGTTTTGAAGAACGCTTGATTCAACGGCGCGCACATGCACAGGTACGAGCAAGCCCCAGCCCAGCATTGCCAGAGCCAGGAGCGCGCACGCGATAAACCAGATCCAACGGTTCATGGCTAAAATCGAAACACTATAGCAAATTTTTCCGGACTTTCCAGCGTCCGGTCAAATGCACAACATATTGATGTTGTTGCAAAATCAGCTTTTCGGGCCAATTTTCAAGCCGAAGCTCAGCAACTGCATTGACGCAAGTTCAATGCCAGATTGGGCGCGAATGCTACCTTGCCCCCGATCGACGCCCAATCAGATAGGGGACACGAAATAGACGGCGGGCGGAGGGCAGTTGTTCAAAACAGGAACCGAGCTAGAGGGCATGCGCCTTATCCAAGCGTTGGATGATTTCACGGAGCATGGCTTCCTGCTCAAGTTTCAGAGCGGTTTTTTTGAAGTAAGCGTGCGCTCCATAAGCCATGCTGCGAGCGACGTCTTCGGGGAGAAAAGAGCCCGACACCACGGCAATGAACATTTCGTCGTAAGACTGCCCATGAAGCCATTGCAAGACTTCGTGACCGGTGCGCTTGGGCATTTTTAAGTCAAGCAGCATCGCGTCGGGCAACGGATATTTTTGGCGGTCCTGATAAATTCCCCTTCCGTCGAGATATGAGATGGCTTCTTCACCGTCGCAAACTTCGCCAACAATCCTCAGCCGCGGCTGCCTGAGAATGGCACGGCGGATGAACAACCGGTCATCCTCCGAGTCGTCCACGAGCAGCAAAGAATATTGTTCTTTTAGCATTCTCAGTTAAACCGTTTTGGAATCGTCACGTTGTTGCGAGGCCAACTTTTGCCCCAATGTGAAATAAAAAGTCGCGCCTTTGTCTTCTTCCGCCTCAGCCCAGATGCGTCCACCATGCTTGCGAATGATTCGCGCGGCAGTCGCCAGCCCAACGCCCGTTCCCTCAAAACTCCCAGACGGATGCAGTCGTTGGAAAACGCCGAACAGCTTGTCCGCATAACGCATGTCAAAGCCCACCCCGTTGTCCCGCACAAAAAAGACCGGTTCGCCTTGTGATTCGGTGAGGCCAATCTCAATGATTGCCTTCTCGCGCGGCTGGCTGAACTTGACCGCATTGGAAAGCAGGTTTGCGAAGACTTGTTTGAGCAGGTTGGGATCGCAAGAAGCCCGGCCCAGTTCGCCGATTTGCCATTCGATGCAGCGTTTGCCAATATCGCTGCTGACGTTCGCGACGGTTTCGTTCACCGCCTTCGCCAAATCAACTTCTTCGCGGTTCAATCCTTTCTTGCCCAAGCGCGACAAATTGAGCAAATCAGACACAAGCTGCGCCAGATGCCGGCTGCGCACACGGATCCGTGAAAGATATTGCTGGGCCTCGGCGGGCATGGCATCGGGAAAATCTTCCTCCAGCATCTGCGCATAGCTTTCGATATTGCGCAGCGGCGCCTGCAAATCATGCGCGACGGAATAGCTGAATGCTTCAAGTTCCTCGTTCGCCAGGGCGAGTTCCGCGGTGCGGTCGAGAACACGCTGCTCGAGTTCACCATTGATTTTGCGGATTTTTTCCTCGATGCGCTGCCGCTCGGCGACTTCGGCCTGCAAAGCCTGGTTGGCAACGGCCAACTCCGCTGTGCGTTCCTCAACGCGCAGTTCCAGTTGCTCGTGTGCCTGGCGCAGCCGCTCGGCCTGCCGCTTCAATTGCTCGGTTTTCTTGAAAGACTCGACGAAGACGGTGACTTTCGTTCGCAAGACTTCCGGCAAAACCGGCGTAAGGATGTAATCCACTGCTCCCAAAGAATAGCCGCGCGACACGTGCGTTTCAGTGTCGCTGATGCCCGTCACAAAAATGATGGGTGTGTGCTCGGAATTTTTTCGTTGCCGGATGAGATGGGCAGTTTCAAAACCGTCCATGCCGGGCATGTTCACGTCGAGCAAAATCACAGCGAAATCGTTGTTCAACAGACAACGCAAAGCCTCCTTGCCGGAGCTGACGGAAACCACGTTTCTGTCCGGGCCGGCGATGATGGTCTGCATGGCAAGCCGCTTGTCCTCGCGGTCATCCACCAGGAGAATGTTGGCCCTGATTTCCTCGGATGAGAGGGCATCGGTTTCGGCTGTGTTCCAGCCGGCGTTTTCCGCAGGGTCATGGTCCGGGTTCTCCGGCGCTGGATTTGGTTTTGCGATCACAGGTAATTAACGATACAGCCACAGCCGCAACATCGCCAGAAGCTCACCACCGTCCACGGGCTTGGCTATGTAATCTGAAGCGCCTGCATCAATGCATTTCTCGCGGTCGCCCTTCATCGCCTTGGCCGTGAGCGCAATCACCGGCAGTGTGCGGAACTTGGAGAATTTCCGGATGGCGCGCATGGTATCGTATCCATCCATGTCCGGCATCATGATGTCCATCAGCACGGCATCTATATCCGAAACGGCCATCAGTTGGTCCAGCGCGGTCTTGCCGGTTTCAGCAGAGAGCACCTTCATTTGGTACCTTTCCAACAGGCTGGTCATCGCGAAAATGTTGCGAATGTCATCATCCACTATAAGAATCGTTTTATCCTTCAACACCGTTTCCGCCTGGTGCAATTTCTGGATGCCCATACGCTTGGACTCGGGCAAAAGATTGATGTCCTGGTGCAGGAACAACGCGCATTCGTCAAGCAGGCGTTCCGGCGAACGCGCTTCCTTAAGGTTCATCGTCTGGCCCAAACGTTTCAGGTGCGCCTCATCCTTCTTCGAAAGATTCCGCGACACGTAAATGATAAGGGGGACTTCGCCAAGATGATTGTCCTTCTTCATTTCTTCAATCAAGTTTAACCCGCTGGTGTCTTCCAATTCCAGCATGACGACTGCCGCGTTGAAATTGCCATCGCGCAATTTGGCCAACGCGTCTGGACCAGTGCTGACGACAGCAATTTCAATGTCGGAGCCGCTGACAAGTTCAATCAGCTCTTTCCGATGCTCTTCGTCCTTTCCGGCGATTAACAAGTGCTTCGTGTGCGGTTCGATGTAACCCTGTATTGTCGCGAAGACCTTCCTGAGCGATTCCTTTGATTTGAGAGGCTTCGTCAGCGCGCCAATTGCGCCCATCCGCAAACCGCGTTCCCGTTCCTCCTCAGTCGTAATGATGTGGACAGGGATGTGGCGGGTGGCGGGGTCATCCTTCAAACGGGCGAGAACACGCCAGCCGTCAAGATCGGTCAATTTGATGTCCAGCGTGATGGCATCCACCTTCTGCTGGCGCACGATGGCCAATGCATCCGCGCCGCGTGTCGCAATTATGCCCTTGAAGTTCCATTCGTGAGCGGTCTCAAGCAGGAATTGCGCGAAGCTCGGATCGTTCTCGATAATCAATAAAACGCGGTCTTCCGGTGTGATTACGCTCGCATCATCGTCGCAGGAGACGGTGTTTCCGGGCGTTTCCTCGACCACAGCCGGGACGTCGGTCGCCTCAGGCAGCATGATAAGATTCGATGGAGCACCTTCTGCCGCGCGTTTCATGGTTTTGACCGGCATGTAGTTCTGCGGCAAATAAAGCACGAACGTGCTGCCTTCGCCGGGCGCGCTTTCCAGTCGGATTTCTCCGCCAAGGAGACGCGCGATTTCGCGGCTAATGGCCAGGCCAAGGCCCGTGCCGCCATATTTGCGGCTGGTCGATCCATCGGCCTGCTGGAAGGCTTCAAAGATGATCTGCTGCTTGTCCGGTGCAATGCCGATACCGGTGTCGGTAACCGAGAATGCCAGCACGGATTTGGCGCGGTTGAGCACATCGTTTTCCGGATTCCAACCTTCCTGCACCCGGGCAATTGACAAGGAGACGCGACCTCTTTCGGTAAATTTGAAGGCGTTGGAGAGCAGGTTTTTGAGGATTTGCTGCAGGCGCTTGGCATCTGTCTGAATGACGCGCGGCAATTCGGGATCGCGCATCACTTCGAACTCGAGCTTCTTCGATTCGGCAACGTGCCGGAAGGTGCGGTCCACGTAATCGTGCAGATCACGCAAGGCGACATCGCTGATATCCACGATGACCGTGCCGGATTCGATCTTGGAGAGATCGAGAATGTCGTTGATGAGTGCCAAAAGGTCGTTTCCGGAAGCGTGGATGGTCTTGGCGAACTCAACCTGTTTGAGCGTAAGATTTTTGCCGCTATTCTTCGAAAGCTCGTCGGAAAGAATCAGCAAGCTGTTGAGTGGCGTGCGCAGTTCGT
>DASRBR010000094.1:0-8759 GCA_035653495.1 Verrucomicrobiia bacterium | reverse complement strand
TCCCGTTCCAATTTTTTTCCTGATAGCTGCAACCAGGTGCAACAAGCTGCAACCAGGTGCAACACCCGGTCAAAACCGGCGTTCCGGAGCGGCAACTTTAAACTCCGTGTTTGGAGTCCCGCCTTCAGGCGGTGGTCAAATCCCGCGTTCGGGGGCAACTTTAACCTTTAAACCTGAAACTTGCCTCCGCTCCCAAGCCGCATTTATCCGACACAAGGCGACACAGCCCGGAACGGTTACATGGTTAAATGGTTACATCGTTACAACAACTCCCACGCGGACAAGGCTGTCCGCGCTCCCATGCGGCATTATCCGACACAGCAGGCGGTGCGTGCACCCAGGATTAACCAAGGATAGCAAATCCCGGATGCAATCATTTGACCTCATCCAGCATCCAGCCCTTAACCGCGATGATAGAAGATTGAGGATCGCAAAAATCCCCAACCCGGAACCCGGAACTCAGAAGCCGGAACCCGCATCGCGCATCCGATTCAGATGTCAAAGAACGTCGCATCCGCCGTAGCCTCGGCGGAGGCGGAAAAGAACAGCGGGAACGATAAACGTTCAACGCGTCCGCCGCGATTCAACGGAGGGGCGGACGTCCTCACGGCGAGGAGAATAGCAGCGCCTTGGATTCTGTCAAGCACAATTTATCAGGGTTTCTGCTAAGACTGGAGCCGTGGAGGTTTAAACAGACAAGGAGCGGACTTCCGCAAATACCTACAAAAAATGTATTGCGCGACCTGCTCAAACGGCGCACCCTGCGCATCCAAAAAGGTGCTCAATCAAAAGGAAACGTGAAAATTAAAAAATGGGGATTGCAGTTCGCCATCCTGTTGTTGGCCGCGTCGACGTTCGCCAGTTCTCCAAATAATCTTTCTGCCTTGATTCAAGCGGTTGGACAGACCGCCCCTTTGCCGCCCGAATCGGTTCCCGTCTCCGGCACTTTTTATTCCGCGCAAAACCCGAACACCCCTCCGATGCCTTTCAATGTTCAGGAATTGCCTGCGTGGGATTTGGGCAACGGCAACTATCTTCTTGATGATCTGAACACCGGCCAGTCGGCTTTCGCGATGCAGGCGATGGAGGATTCAAGTCCGCCAAAACAAAAATGTGTAAACCGCTTTTAAAAAAAATTTGGTCTCACAATTAACTTGGTCCCACAATGATTTACCCAGATTGGCGCGAATATGCGAGCTATCTCTACGCCAGTTCCTGGTGGCAGTTGTTCACAAATGGAGACCCACGCAGCACCCTCACTTGGAGTAATCGCCTTGGAAATTTGGGTAATGTTGACATTTACAACTTTTATTCAAGCGGAGAGGAGGTTTTGCGCGAGGACACAAATGGCGCGCCCCCATCAGAAGTCAGCGTGTCCACAGACCAACTTGATTATTGGCTTGCGAACGTATTTACGGACAACGCACTGCCCGTGGGCTCTTACGTTTGGCAATGGCAGGAAATGTTGAAAGGAAGGGGAATCGCCGACTCATGGATTGGTAGCTCGCATGGTGGCTGGTCATTCAACACCATTTATTACACTGGTGACGACCCTGTGCACGGAGTGCATTTGTCACCGCCCACCGATGTTTCCGAACTCCAAACGAACGCGTTTTTTGACTTTTCATCTTTGTACATGAACGATATCAGCCAGCTTAGCACCCAAAATTCTGACGATTGGCAACTTTACACCAGCAGCGGAGATTCTTATGCCCGAGCAAACCGCAATAGAATTCTCTCAGACGCAATTCAGGCTCTGACGCAGGCAATAGGGGCAAATCCCGTGCCTGCCCTGCAGAGCATAGGGAGAAATGTAAATATGAGCACGGCTAATTTTGAGAATGGGTGGCCAGTTGGAAGGTTAAGCAATGCAGTTGAGACAAACAATTGGCATCACTCAGATTTTGACTATGTGGCTTATCCATATACACACAGACTTTTCGACGCAATTGTTATCAATGGCAACTTAAAATAAGCTCATGAAATACCCAATTATATTGTTTGCATTTATCATTTCACAATCCTTGTTTGGACAAATGATTCCGCACCATTGGAGCGCAACGTTAAACGTAAAAGACGAATTAGGGCAGCCGTTGGCAGGTGCTGAAGCATGGGTGGCCTACATGGCAACAAACAAGTTTACTGGAGTGACGGATACAAATGGAAATTTTGAAGCGTCCCACACTGACCGTTCGCATGATTTAGTTTTCCATGTATCCAAACTAGGGTATTACGACTATTTAGAAAAGTACGAATTGGGTTTTCCATCCCAGTATAACGAGCGGAGGTGGAACCCTCAAAAAATAATTGTCTTAAGCAAGATAATTAACCCCGTTCCGATGTATGCCAAATTGATAGCATCTCCGCCACCAGCTACGAATAAACCGGTCGGATACGACTTAAACATGGGTGATTGGGTCCAACCTTTTGGGAGGGGGTTGAATAGCGATATGATTTTCACTCAAGCATCGACTAGAAAATCATTTCAAGATTATGAATATAAGCTCACAGTTTCATTTCCAAATATCGGCGACGGTATAGGTGAGTTTGCCACGCCCGTTGCTGGCTCCGGGTTAAGATCTCCGCATGAAGCGCCAAACGATGGGTACAACCCACAAGTCGTTCGGTTAAACATTTCTCATCCAGGACAACAGCTTGTTTTCGACTATAACGAAAACCGCAATTACTTTATTCGTGTGCGCACTAAACTTGATAAAAATGGAAATGTCCTTAGTGCGAATTACGGCAAAATTTACGGTGATTTCATGAATTTCCGCTAATACCTGAACCCCGCGCCCAATGATCGCAATGTGGAATTTGATCCCAAGCGCAATCTTTTGCATGGGTTAAAACCAATGGAACAGGTCACGGAGCCTTGAACGGGCTTGGTGGGCCGGGAAGCAAGAGTTGAAGTCTGAAATGCGTGAATTGACCCCACAAGGGGATGGGACTATCGTCGGGCATGGACCACGCACCGGGTTTTCTCAAATTGGTCAATGACGCGCGAGCGCACGTGAAGGAAATCACCATCGAACAGGCGCGCGAACGGCTTGCCAAAAATCCCAATGCCGTGCTGCTCGATGTGCGCGAAGATTCCGAATGGCAAAAGGGCCACGCCGCGCAGGCCGTTCACCTCGGCAAGGGAATCCTCGAACGCGACCTGGAGCACAAATTTCCCGACCGGGACGCGGAACTCATCATGTATTGCGGCGGAGGGTATCGTTCGGTTTTAACAGCGGAAGTCGCGCAAAAAATGGGCTATCGCAACGTTTTTTCGCTCATCGGCGGTTACAAGGGCCTGGTTCAGGCGCAGTGGCCGATGAAATCCGACGGCTGAGTCGCGCCGCTGACAAGCTGGCCGTAATCCAGTTTGATGATGCGGTCGGCAAGATGGAAGTACTGGTCGTCGTGCGTGATGACGAGGACGGTTTTGCCGCGCGACTTCAACTCCGGCAAGATCTCGGTGTAGAACACCTTCTTGAATTGCGGGTCCTGGTCTGACGCCCATTCATCGAAGAGATAGAAAGGACGGTCTTCCAAATAAGCCGTGAGGAGGGCGAGGCGCTTGCGCTGGCCTTGAGAAAGAGAGGTCGTTGAAAGCTCGCCATTGGCCACTTTCACTTTGCGTTGCAGATGCAGCTCCTGGATGTATTCGCGCGCCTGCTTGTCCAAATCCTTGCCGTTCAAACCGAGCAGGCTGTCGAAGAGATAAAAATCCGAAAAGACGGCGGAAAAAATCTGGCGATATTCGTCGCGATTGTGATGGTCAACCAGTTTGCCGTTCAGACGGATTTCGCCTGATTCCGGGAAATAGAGGCCGGTGATGATTTTTGCCAGCGTGGATTTTCCGCTGCCATTGCCGCCGACAAGGAACACCAATTCGCCGGGGCCAAACTGAAGGCTTAGAGGGCCAAGCACAAAATCCCTGTCCTCGGTGTCCGTGCGATAGGTGTGCGAGACATTGATGAGTTCCAATTCCTCAAGCACTTCCTTTCTTTCAGGTTTGGGAGAGGCGTCCCTTTCCGCTTCGCAGGCCGCAAGCGTGCCGGTGATTTTTTCGACTTTTTCCAGCGCGACCTCAGCGCGTCCGAAAAGTGAAAAGCTGCCCAAAACTCCCGCGAGCGGGCCCATCAAATAAAGGATGGTAAGGACATAGCCGGTCAATGTGGCCGTGCTGACCGGCTGGAGCCGGGGTAGCAGGAAAATAAGCAAACCGAGCAGGATGTAGAGCAGGACATAATTCCAGTTTTGCGCCACCACAAAGCGGTATTCGGCGGCAACATTGTGCTTTTGAAATGCCTCGGTGCTTTGAAGCACGTGCTCACGCAAAAAATTGACCCGGCGGTTGCGATGCAATTTGAGTTCCTTGATGCCTTCGCTCAGCGAACGGAAATGCCGGTACAGACGCGATTCCTCCTCGCGCGCAAGATGGAGGTAGCGGAACGCGCTTCCCATGAGTATCCGATAACTTGCCGCGCCCAGCACCATGAAGACCATCATCGCTGCCAGCAATTTCCAGGAAAGCCAGCCGAGATAAGCGGCGCCGCCCAGCACCAGGGCAACGTTCACGCTGGTTATCGGGACTCCAAGCAACGCCTGGGCGATGTTGAAGACATCGTCCGTCAACGCCACTAAAATGGCCGGGCTGCCGATCTCCTCGATCTTTCGAAGCGGCACGGTAAGGATCCTTTCAATCATTTTATAACGCAGTTCACTGATGGCTCGCTGGGCAAATTTTGCGAGCAAGCCTTGCGAGACCAATTGGGACGCGACCTTTCCCATAACGAGCAGGACAAACCAAAATGCGATGTCACGCAATTTTGCCCCGTTCCGGTTCAAGCCCCAGTTGACCATGGCGATCAGTCCGGCATTGCATGCGCCGCTGAGCAGTGCTGCCAGCGTCGTCAGAAAAAGCATCTGGCGGCAGGATTGAAAAAGGAATTTGATCAGCTTCATGTATGTTGTAGTTCCGCGGGTACAGCTTTGGCGGCAGGTTTGACACTGTTAAGACATTCATTGAGTTTCTGCGCCAGCATTCGGACGTTTGGCTCGATGAAGATGCTTTCGTGCGCGCCCGGAATGATGCGCAAATCCACTCCGTCACGGGCCAGCCTTCCCCAGCCAAAATCTTCCTCAAGCGAGCAGAAAACTGGCTGGCCGCGCGTGCGGAAAAGCGTCACTTTGCCGTTGTACGGCTGTGAAACATGGCGCACCAGAATGTCCAGATGGATCTGCCAGAGCCGCAGTTCGTGTGCGGGAAATTTCGTTAGATCAATCACCTCTTCCAGGTCCACTTCACCCGCCTTGTTGCGTTGCGGCCAAAATTTGCGCAGCACCTTCCGGCCCAGGGCACGGGTCTTGCGTTTTACGAAGTCGCTGCGTTCTTCCGGTTTCAATTGGAAAAATTCCAGCAACCAGTAGTACATGTTGACGGCAAACTTGGCGTCATAAGCAGGGTTCCACCATGGCATCCGTTCATAACCCGCATTGGAAGGCGCGGCGTCGAGCAATGCAACCAGCTCAACCTTTTCGCCCTGCGCATCCAACTGGCGCGCGATCTCGTAAGCCACGTTCCCGCCAAAACAATACCCGCCGAGATAATATGGCCCTTCGGGTTGCAATGAGCGGATTTGCTCAATGTAATGCGCGGCCATTTCCTCGATGCTTCCAAATTCTTCCGAACCATCCAGCGCGCGTGATTTTACGCCATAGACGGGCTGATCGTCGCCAAGATAAGGCGCGAGATTGGCATAGCCCCAAAGCACATCACCTCCCGCACCGTGGATGAGGAACAGCGGTGGCCGCGAGCCTTGGGTGTGAATTCCAACCAGGCCGGAACGTGTGCCCGATGCCTGCGAAAGCACATCCGCCAGTTCCTTGATGGTCGGGCTTTGGAACAAGGTCACCAGCGGAAGTTTGCGACCGGTGGCGCGTTCAATTTCTGAAAAGAGCCGCACGGCGAGCAGTGAATGGCCGCCCAGTTCGAAAAAGTTGTCGCGAACACCCACTTTGTCTCTTCGCAGCAGGTCCTGCCAGATTTTGCACAAAAGTTTTTCAGTCTCGGTGACTGGCGGCGCGATATTATGCGAATCGTGCGTGTGAAGCCGGAATTTGGCGTCCACCGCGGCCATGACTTTCTCGGCCTCATTCAGTTCGCGGGCGATCCAGCCATAACGGCCGAATTTCCTTCGCGGCGCGTTGGAAGCAGCGGGCATGGTTGCGCCGGTTTTTGCCGGCTTGTCTGAAATGCGCTTGTGCTCGACAAAACCTGCGTCAGGCGCGACGCCAGCCGCATATTCCGCCGGCAAGCGGTAAACGTAACCACCGCTGGTTCCCTGTCGGAAACGCGAGCCGATTTTTTCGAGAAAGCTGAAGGCCGGCTGGTTCTTTTCCGATGAAACGAATTGCAGGTCCACGCGCGCCAGTCCCCGCGCCAGCGCCGCCTGGCCCAAACGCCGCACCATCTGGCATTCCACGCCGCGCCCCAGCACGCGGCAGCTCAAGAGGAACGTCTCAACCTCCAACGCACCCGCTTTCGGCTCGTAAACCATCACTCCCACCAGGCCATACGTGCCAAACCGGTCCTTGACGGACACCGTCAGCACTTCCTGTTTGCCGGAATGCAATATCGCCTGAAAATCGTTCTCGCTTCTGCGGCGCGTGGTGAAGTTGAACTGATTTGTGCGAAGCGTCAGTTGTGACACACGCGTCAATTGTTCAGGCGACAATCGCGTGATGTCGATCTGCAAATCCAAACCGGCAAGAAAATCAGTCAGGCTCAACGATTGCGCGCGCAATTGTTCGCGCTGCCGCTCCTGTTGATAGGAAACATTTCGCTGGCGGTCTTCAGCCGACAGCTTCAAATGGTCGAACGCCCAGCAATGATTGAGAAATTGGGGAATTTGCTCCGGCGGCTCGGGCAACTGCAAGGTCAGCACTTGCGGACAATTGGCCGCCACTTCGGCGCACTCCACCGGGTTGTCGTCCACGAAAATGAACGTGTCCAGCCCAACATGCAGTTCCGCGGCCAGTTCCTTCAAATTTTCCGATTTGGACTGCCAGTTGACGCGCCAGGCAGCGAAGTGTTCCTTCTTCAACGGCATGTCGCGCCGCCGGTCAAAGACAGCGCCCACGTCCGCTTCATTGTTCTTGCTGCAAACGCACAGGAGCATCCCGGCCGCGCTTTGCGCGCACATGAATTCCTGCAATGCACGCCGGCCCGCATCAAGTTGGATGCCATCAGGCCCATCTTCGCCGCAAACGCCAGACCAGAGCGTCTGGTCGCAATCAAGAACGATGACCTTGAACGCAGGACGTTTCAGCGCGTGAAACTTCCGCGCGACGATCGTTCCCAACGCCGCAAAAAAGGGCGGCGTGTAAGGAATTGCGCCAAAAGCTTCCGCGCTGGCATCATGATACTCGGCCACCGGATAAAGCCTGGTGATTTCCTTTGAAGGAACTACATAAGCGCCGGGAACCGGTTCGAGCGACGAGGTCAAAAGTTCCTCCATGCGCTGATAAGACGCCTCGCGGCGGCCATCCAGCAACGCGGACTTTGAAGCGGGACAGATGCAGACAAGACACGGCGTCGCACCGCGCCCCACGAACGCTTTCAGCGCGGAGATGAATTCATGGACGCTTCGTTCCAACGCGGCTTCATCGCCCAAAGCAGGCGTTTGCGAGTCGGGACTGGCGCTTTCGGTTTTTTCCCAATCCTCCAGGCGCACAAAAATGACATTCAACCCGCGCTGGTTCGCCCCGAAGACACTGGAAGGATCCAGCAATTGCTGGAACACCTGATTGTAGGGCGCAAATTCGATGCGCGCCGTGAAGTCCAGTTCCTTCATCCAATACTTCAGGCTGTCCTCGACCGGCTCTGGGGTAAACGTGGCAGCGACAGCGATCGTCTGCCGGTCCTCGCGTTCGCGCGCCGCCTTGCTCTGGGCCGCGAGTTGCGGCACCAGCTCAAATTGGCCGATCTTTTTAGAAGGTTCCTGCAGCAACGCCGCCAAAACCCCGTTAAATGAGGCCATCAATTGCCCAATCGTTTGCGGCGTGAACAGATCGGCCTTGTATTCGCAGCAGATGGAGATGCCGGATGGTGTTTCGTCGGCGATGAACCGCAAATCCAGCAACGCAGCCTGCAAATCGACCGGCACTGGTTCGGATTTCAACAACTTGCCACCGATGGTTGACGGCGGGAAATCTTGAAACAGCAATGCAACGTTATACAACGGATTTTCAGACGCCTTGCGCTCGGGATTGATGGCCTCGACAATCTTTTCAAAGGGACAATCCTGATGCGCGTGGGCGTCAATGACGGTCGTTTTGACCTGGCGAATGAATTCCTGGTCCGTCGCGCTTTCCGGAACTGAGATGCGCAACGGCACAAAATTCATGAAGCAACCGATCAAGTTTTCCAACTCGCGATGGTTGCGGCCGGCAACCACCGTGCCGATGACCATGTCCGGTTGCTGGGTCCAGCGTTCCAGCGTGATCGCCAACCCTGCCAGGATTACCATGAACGGTGTCATGCCTTCGCGGCGGCAAACGGTTTGGATCGCCTCCATGGTTGCCTTGGGAAGAACCAGTGTTTCCTGTCCTGAATGGCCTTGAGGCGCGGTTTGTGACGGCGGGTCCAGCGGCAGTTCCAATGAAAGCGGCGCGCTCTTTAATTTTTCCGTCCAATGCGCGATGTGCCGCTGCAAAACTTCACCCTGCATCCACTGCTGCTGCCAGAGGCTGTAATCGGCATATTG
>DASRBR010000093.1:0-4226 GCA_035653495.1 Verrucomicrobiia bacterium | reverse complement strand
TGCTCCAAATACCACCATGGTCCTGCAACTTTATACATCATGCTCTCGGTTTCTGGCGCGCCCGTGCGCGGCACCTGCACGACAATGCCTTGAAACCATGGCGTTCCGCCTGAGAACGTGCCGTCTCCATTTGCGGTGCGGTCGCGCCAAAGCGTGAGCCATGGACCATAAGGCGTGAAGAGCGGCGCGGAATCACAGAGTGTGCCGTCGGTTTTAAAAACGAGTTCGTCCTGGCCTTGCGAAATCGATCTGCGTGTGACTTGCGAAATGCCCCAGTCCACGAGGAATTTTTCTGTGCCATTGCAGGATATTGTCCAGTTCATGTCGGATGCGGTCTAAACTCCTCAAGGGTTTTTGAGGGAATTAATTTGGCCGTTCAAATCGGAAATTTTTCGGTCCACTTCGCCGAGCTGTCGGTCTTGCGTCTCAATCAATGACAGCATCTCGGAAAACAGAGATGCAGTCATTTGCGTGTTTTGTTCAAGCGCTGCAAGCAATCCAGCGGCGGCACTTTGAGTTGTTTGCGCCCCATCGGCTACTGCGCCTGTGAAGGGTGAAAGATCAATTCCTGAAGAAGGCGCTTGAGATGTGGATGCTGAAACCGATGGCAACACTGCTTGGGCCATGTTCTGCGCATCCTGGAGTTGTTCTACTCCATCATCCTGGTCGAGATTCGGAGCCGATGCGGAAGAATTCGAATTGGTCGCGTTTGGTTGCGATGACTTTGAAGCAGGAGTTCTGGGAACAGCAGGAGTGCTGTTGGTCCGCGGAGGCGTTTCGTTCGAAGCTGGTTTGTGTTCCGATTGCGCTTCTTTTCGCGCGCGTTCAAAATCGCGTTCAATCAACGAGAATGGGTCCTTGGCAAGGCTGGTGAGAATATCCACCACCTGCTGCATTTTCGCTTCATCCGCCGAGTTGGCAGGCTTGCTGCCGCCTGCTGAGTTGGTGCGCAACTTTTCAAGGTCGCTGCGCAAAAGTTTCAACCTGGCTTCGCATTCGCGCCAAATATCTTCCACTTCAGGCGGAATGAGAAGCGGCGTGTTGGTTTGGGCTGGCTGCTCGTTTGTGCCCGGATCCGGTTTGTTCGTTTTTGTTGAGTCGCTCACAATGGCTGATGGCCGAAATTGCGTGGTGAAGAAGTCTTTTCTATTGCGCCTTGATCAACGGTTGCAATGCAGTCAGCACCGCAATGGGCAGTTCGTGGCCGGCTTTTTCATTTTCTTCCAGTTTCAAATCCGCTAGATTGATTTGGTCGAGATGCAATTCAATGGCTTCCTGCTTGAGTTTTTCCAGGTCCGCAACGAATTGCGCGAAGTTGGCGTGTTGCGGATTGAGCACGCCCGCGCCATTTGAATGATGCGCAATGAGCGCGTCCTTGGCCCGGTTGAAATCATCTATCGCCACGCGCAAACAGCCCTGAATGCGCGCCAAAGCCCACCGCGCAGTGTGCGCGAGGCGATAGCTCCTGAAAATGCTGACGACTTTCCCTTCGACGTTTTGCGTGAGATGTTGCCCGTCAAGGCCAGTAATGGCCTCGGCCAAGGCGAGGATTTGTTGCTTGGTGAGTTGCATGGAATTTACGATTTTTTGATTTACGATTTACGCGCGTTGTTTACGGCTCGATTACGATGAGGAGATTGTAAGAAGGTGAGCCGGAGACAGTGGTTGTATAGGTAATGTCGGTCGTGTTGCTCACCACCAGCGTCCAATTGGTTGAATAAAAACCCTTTGATGTTGTGCTGATGTTCGGCAGGGCCATGGTGTAAGAGCCGCTGCCAGCATTGGTTGAAGTCAGCGTAAACGCGATTGTTCCTCCGGCCGAAGTTCCGGTCACATCCACGCCCAATGAACATCGCAAATATCGCGTTCCTCCCGAACTGTTCGTGTATGCCAGCGTGGAACCGATGGAACCTGTCGCACCATTATTCACGCCGCCGCCAACGCAATTCGGAGTCGCCGTTGCAATATAGAGCCGGGCGGAATTTGTCGGCACGGTCTGCGAAAATGAATTGACGAAATAGCCCAAGTCGGCATGACTCCAAACATCGCGCACAGTGAACGGCGCGTTGCTGGCAATGCCCATCGCCGTGCAAGGAATGGTGATTGTCTCCGCTGAACTTTGGTTCGTGTTCGCAAAGGCAATAGAATTCGAAATGCTTGTCGCCGAACCAAGTTTGCCGGTGAACACGTAACCATTGGCATTGTTGCTCACCAGACTTGCGGGAATGACGCCGCTATCCTGATAAATGGCCATCACTTCCGAGTTGCCATACCAAGGGACATTGGCTGCGGAAATACCGCCAAGCAAACAAGGCGAGTGCAGCACCGCCATCATGGTCATCTGGTAAACGACCACATTCGTGCCGTGCGAATCGTCCAGATTGTCTATCTGGTAATAATGGCCGGGCGCGACCAGCCAGTTATTTTTATAGACATGCATCCAGTTCTGCATGTCGCTGACCAGCGTCGTGTCGTCCGGCGAAGAGCCGTCGAAGATGATGTTGCCTTCGACCGCTTCCCATGAATATTGCTGGACTCCAGCGCGGTCACTGGCGATGCGCACCGGCATGATTTGCGGCGCAGGCGAACCGTCAGTATTGTCCGCAGTCGGATGCGCGTTGACATGGCTTATGCCATTGTCCAGTTCGACATACATCTGGCGCAGCGAAATTTCGTTGTGAGCCAGCCCATCGCTGTTGTTTGCCAGCCCGCAGTCATCCACATTGATGCCATCGACGCCCCAAGAGGCCATTTGAATTACGTCGCCATACAAATAGCCCGGAGGCGAACAGGCGCGCTGGCCCGGATAAGAGCCGCCACATGGTTCATCACCATAAGTCGTGTAGAGCATGACTTTGATGCCATTGGCATGCGCGTATGCTGTGATGGCAGGAATGCCTTGCGGAAAGAGATTGGAATTGCAGTTGAGCAAACTCCCCGGATGCGCAGAGCGCAGGTAGTTGGTTTGCTGCCAACCAGCGTCAATTTCAATCCATGACCAACCGGGCACGACAAGGTTGCTTGCGACAAGCTGATTGACCATGTTTGTAATTAGCGCACCGCTTAATGGCCCCAGGTAAGTGGAATACATCGCCAGCGGCACCGGCATCTGGCGTGTCATGAGCGATTGATGCAACGGCAGGAAACCGTTTCCAAAATTGTAATTGGTCAAAAGGATGTTGGAGGCAAGATTGGGAGGAAGGTTGGATTGTTGAATGCCAATATAATCTTGCGCATAAATGTTTGAAGCTGTGACCGTATTGCCGCCTACCGCATAAATCTGTGTGGCCACAGGAGTGCTCGGATTATTGCCGCCTATCCAGATTTGATTCGCCGTTGCGGTAAACTCGACCGCATTCGGCGCAACACCGCCCCCAAATTCAACAAATGTTGTCCATGACGGCCCGAAAAAGGCTAGAAAGTCGTCATTGGCAGTATTTCCAGAAACTATTACATACTTTGCGCCAACGGTCAGATTGATTGGGCCATACCCGGCGGTTTCTCCGCTATCAGTGTCAAACGTGCTCGTCCCGTTATCATACATCGCGCCAGCAGGAACAAGATTCGGAGCGGAGATATTCGTTGCAAGCCCGGTCAAAGTTCCATTTACCTTCAGATTACCCGGAATGGTGAGGTTCGCGCCGCTGGTGATCGTGCCAGAGCCGTTGGTCATGACCGCTGACGCAGGTGCCGCAATGTTGTTGGTGGGAAGCTGAGCGGCACAATTTAAAGCGAGGATGGAGGATAGGGGATAGAGGATGGCGAAGAGCGAAAACCGCCGCCTAAAGGCGGAACTCCAAACCCGGAAAAGTGAATGAAACCGCCCCGTGCGCGGGACGGAACTCCAAACTCGAAATGGATGAAGGCGGCACATCCGTGTTCGGAGTCCCGCCTTCAGGCGGTCCCATTTCATGATTGTCTGCGTCTCTGCGTCTCTGAGTTTAAATAATGAGTTCATGAGTGGTTAATTGGGATTTCCCGCGTCAATGCCCAGCGTCTCCGCGCCGAGCGCGCCGGTGACGAGCAGCGTATACCAAAGCTTGGTGGTGAAATTGTAAACCTGCAGGCCCATGCCGGGTTTGATGCGGCAATTCGCGCCAGGGAAAAACAATCCTTGATCAGTGATGAACGCGCACACGGTGCCGTTGCTGCTGAGCAACTGGCCGGCGCTGGTGTTGAATAAAGGCGGCGTGGTGCCGGTGACGCGCGCGGCGAATTGGGCCGTG
>DASRBR010000092.1:0-14471 GCA_035653495.1 Verrucomicrobiia bacterium | reverse complement strand
TGATGACTTCGCGAACGCCTTCCGTGCGCGCCGCGCGATCAGCGGCGATCCGGATTTGGGCCTGGGTGTCAACAAATCCGCTGAGCTGGGCAACGCCTTGGAAGACGTTCACCCTCACATCATCAAATTTATAAACGGGGTCGTGATTGAGGTTACTTGCCACCCGATGGGCGACGATGCGGTCGTCCATGTAATTACCGGCGGTGCGGTCTTCAGTGTGGCAACCGGTCAGGCCGGTAACGGCGACGGAGGCTGCGAGGCCTGCCGCGAGAATGAAACGTTTCGATATATTTTGCATAGGTCAGTGTTTCGTTTAAGGCATTTAAGGCGTTTACGTTTTCCTTGCAGGAAATTTACTTCCCGTGGTGGGACGAGCCATGGGGAGTTTCCCCGATGCGCTCTTTCGCCAGGCCATGTTTGGAGTTTGGGAAATTGCAGTTTAAGCTTCTGGCATCATGGGAAAATTTTCGGCGGAAAAGCACATGCCCTGGGTGCGAATCGCTTGCGCGCTGCTCGCAATCGGGGCTCTTCTCTATGTCTTCAGCCGTATCGATCTTCACCAGCTTGCGCGGGCGTTGCGTTCGGCAAACATCGGATGGCTGCTCGCCACGATCGCCATTTATTTTCTTGTCCTCCTCCCATCGGCATGGCGCTGGCACCTCACGCTGCAATTGACTGGCTGCGCGCGAAGTTTTGGTTCAACGCTGCGGATGACGCTCATCGGCCATTTGTTTTACACGTTGTTTTTTGGCGTTGCGGGAGGCGACGTCGCAAAATCGGCGCTGTATTCGCGACGTCATCATTTGCCTATGCCGGAAGTTTTGGCCGCTGCGCCGCTGGACCGCTTGCTGGGGCTTGGAGGGTTGATCATTTTCATGGTCGCGTCGTTTGCGCTCGCGGCCGCCAATGGAGCCTTCGCGCAATTCGGCCCGGCTTCGTTCAAATTGCCGGCAAGCTGGCTGGCGCTGGCGGTTGTGCTCGCGGCCATTTTTTTGATCGTGTGGATTTTGAGGAAACGGTCGGGACACCACTCCGCATTTGGCCGGACTATGCTGGCGTTCGTGAACGGAGGACGAAGGCTCATAACTTCGCAACGCATTTTGTGGCAGGGATTATTTTGCGGATTGGCGGTGCAACTCGCGCTGGCGGCTTCGCTGGCGTTTGGCGTGGAAGCGGTGAGCCATCAAGCCGTGCCCTGGGGGCATTTGATTTGGACGCTGCCTGTGATTTCCGTCGCAAGCGCCCTGCCGGTGAACATCGCCGGCATGGGACTGCGCGAAGGCGCGGTGCTGACCTTGCTGGGCCTTTACGGAATTTCGCCTGCGGATGCAGTGGCGGCTTCGCTGCTGACGATGTTCGCGCGGGTGTTTTGGGCGATCGTTGGAGCGCTGGCGCTCTGGCAAAGACGCCAGGCGGAAATCATCGGAAAACCTGTGCCGGGTTAATGCCGGCTCACAGCGCCGCCGGTTTTTTGGAGGACTGGCCGATCAAGCGGCGGAGCGTCAAAATGAATTCCTCGTTGTTGATCGGCTTTTGGAAAAATGCGACCGCGCCGCAGGACATCGCCTTGGCCTTGAGTTTTTCCGCGTCTCCGGAAGTGATGATGACGACTGGGATGTTCGCTGCTTCCTGGAAACGCTTCATCCATTCCATGATGTTGAAGCCGTCCCATTGCAAACCTGAGTTGCCGACGTCGGGCGGAAAATTGATGTCCAACACGATCACGTCAGGCTTCTCCTGGCGGGCACAACTCACGGCCGTAGCGCCGTCGGTCGCGGTGAAGACGGTGAATCCCAGGCTTTGCATCTTGAGTTCAAATGCCTTAAGAACCACAACATTGTCGTCCACGACCAGGATTTTGCGGCCTTGGCCAATGGGCATTGCTCCCAATTTTCCCGACATCGATGGCTGGTCGTCAGGGGTGAATGCAGACTCTTCCGCAGTCGCGGGTGCCGGTTCTTTGCGCCAGGATCCAAACAGTTTCATAGGTGGTTACGTTGATTCAGGCCGTTTTTGATGCTTCACTCTGTACATTTTTAAGACAGTCATCTGGCAAGCTCTTATACTTCATTGAAGTTTTTCCGAACCTGCCCCAACCGGCTTTCTTCAAAATTGCTGCAAAATGCGCCATTTTCGTTTTTTTATCCCGCTAACCAACGTTTTCGCCAATTGCTATAAGCCTTTCTCGTGCCATGACGCACTGGATTTTGGTGTAATGGTCTGTAGCGGACAACCTGACGTGGCGCGGAAGAGTAATTCCCTCGTTGTTGACGACATTCGTTCGGGGCGTTTAATGACGGCGCTCAGCCGAACAGACTACATCTGTTTAAACCGATTCAGAAAAAGGACCGAAATGGCGAGTTCGCAATGCGGCCAGTTTTGAACGTGAAAGTCACGAAATCATCCAAAGGAAGATGAATACTGCTTACCACCACAGGGTTGTCATGCTGTGCCTGCAAACGCACAGTTTTCAAACGGTTCCTTTCCGATACGCTCTTCAATGATACCGATGTCCTGGAATAAGCATTTGCAATCATTCCTCTGCTTGATAGGCTACCCGGTCTCAGTATCAGCGAAATGCGACAATTTGTAACCATCGCAACCAACGCGTTCATGGAATTGGTCAGGCAGCCGGTTTTCCTGCTGCTCATGACCAGTGCCGCTGTCTTCGAAATCTTTCTCGCAGTCCCCTTGTACTTCGCCGGTGGCGACGAGCCCAAGCTGGTGAAGAACAGCGTGCTTGCAGTGATGCTCTTGGCTGGCTTGTTCGGCGCAGTGCTGAGCGCCTCGGCTTCGCTCGCTCGCGAAATCAGGTCAGGCACCGCCCTTGCGGTTTTGTCCAAGCCGATTGGCCGCACGCAATTTTTGTTGGCAAAATTTGTAGGTCTTGCGCTCGCTCTAATGGTCCTGACTTACGTCAATCTTATCGTCGCCTTGCTCGCCAGCCGTATGGCGTTTGATGCCTATGGTTCTACGGATCTGGTGGCATTGAGCATTTTTGCCGTCTGCCTCGCCTTTGGGTATTTGATGGCCGGATTCAGCAATTTCTTTCTGCGCCGAACGTTTGTTTCGGACGCCGTGTTCTGCGTGGTGTTGATGGTAACGGTGTCTTTCGTGATCATCAGCTTTTTCAACAACAAAGGCCAGGTGCAGGAGTTCGCCAAGGGCGTGGACTGGCGGCTGATTCCGGCGTCGCTGCTGATTTTATTCGCGCTCTGGGTGCTGGCCGGGCTGGCGCTGGCCTGTTCCACGCGGCTTGATATCATACCCACACTGGCGATATGCTCAGGGCTATTTCTACTCGGACTGATGTCGCAATATCTGTTCAGCCAGAAGGCGCACGCGGGTTCGTGGTGGGCATCGACGCTTTACACGGTGACGCCGAATTGGCAACTTTTTTGGCTTGCCGACGGTCTCGACACGGGCGGGAAGGATTTTTATTGGGGTTATGTGGGCAAGGCGCTGGGATACGCCGTTTGTTATGTCGGCGCGGTCTTGGCGGCGGCGCTGATCCTTTTTGAAGACCGTGAATTGAGTTAAAAAATTGATTCGAGCCTGAGCATGGAACGTAAAATACAGAAAAATGGACTGATCAACCTGGTCACGCTGGTGTTGATAGGCGGGGCGGCGTGTGGCCTTGCCAAATACAGCAACACGCTGGCCGGTCTGACGGCGACGATTTTCCTCGGGCTCGGCGTGCTGATCGCCGCCATAAGCTGGTTCCAGATGCGGCTGGAAGAGCGCGAACATCTGGAAAAACTGGAATTCGAGGAATTGACCCGTTCGGCCTCCAGCTCCGCATTGTTCAATACTGGTGAAACGGAGGTTTTTCCGGCGCAACGTTCGCGCGAGCAGTTCGAACGCTATTTTGTGCCGGTTTTCACGGTGTTCTTGTGCGTGCTGCAAATCGGTGGCGGCGTGTTTCTCTGGCATTGGCTTGGCAAAATCATCCGCACGCCTCTCCATGACATGACCGTCCCGCTGGCTATCTTCCCGGTGTTCGCCCTGCTCATGTTCATGCTCGGCAAATATTCCAACGGCCTGGCGCGCATGGGAAAATTGCGCCTGTTGCGGCCTGGGGCGACTTACCTGCTGCTCAACGCGTATCTCAGCGCCATCGTCATCATTGCCATCGTGCTGGTCTGGCTCGGTTTTCCGGATTACGACCTTTACGCCGCGCGCGTGCTCGTCTGTCTTTTGTTGCTCATCGGCATTGAAACGCTCATCAATCTCATCCTTGAGATTTATCGCCCGCGCGTGAAGGGCAAGGTCCAGCAGCCCATGTACGAAAGCAGGCTCGTCAGTGTCCTGGGCCAGCCCGAAGCTCTTTTCACCACGGCGAAGGAAACGCTCAATTATCAATTCGGTTTCAATGTGTCCGAAACCTGGGCTTTCCAGCTTTTCAAGCAATGGCTTCCGCGGCTCATACTCATCCAGCTCATCGTAATGGTTTTTTCGACTTGCTTTGTGTTCATCGACGCCGGGCAGCAGGCACTGCTTGAACGCAACGGCAAATTCGTGCGCCTGCTCCAGCCGGGCCTGAACTTCGTTGCGCCATGGCCAATTGACCACGTTTATCGCTACGCGACCGAGCAAATCCAGACCATCGACATCGGTTTTATTCCAGATGAATCGCCGCTGGCCGGAAACACCATCCTTTGGACGACGCCGCATAATAAAGAAGAGAATTTCCTCGTCGCCAACCGCGAAATGCCCGCGTTGCAGGAGCAGCAGACCAATGACGAGACCACAGGCAATCGCGCCCCGCCGGTCAGCCTTTTGACTGTCAGCATCCCGGTGCAATTCCAGATCACCAATCTCACAGAGTGGGCCTACAATAACGAAGACCCGATCGGTTTGCTCACGCACATTTCATCGCGTGAAGTGGTCCGTTATCTCGTGAGTGTGGATTTGCAGGAAATCATGTCGCACGACCGATGGGACGCCGCGCAAACATTGCGTTCGCGCATCCAGAAGGAGGCGAACAATCACAATCTCGGCGCGTCAATTGTCTTTGTTGGTTTGCAGGACATCCATCCGCCGGGGAAGGTTGCGCCGGATTATGAAAAGGTCGTGTCGGCGCTCCAAACCAAGGAAGCCACCATCCTTTCCGCACGCACGGATGCCATCAATGCCACGAACAAGGCCGATGCGCAGGCTTTCATGACGTTGGCCGATGCGAATGCGGACAGTGTGCGTCGGCGCGTGGACGCGATGGCGCAGGCGGCGTTGTTCACCAATCAATTGCCCGCGTTTCTGGCCGCGCCATCGGTTTACGCGGAACGCGCCTATCTTGAAACTTTCACCCGGTCCATCACCAACGCCCGCACTTACGTGCTGCTGGCGACCAATACCCAGGACGTGGTGATCCTGAACCTTGAAGACAAGATTCGAAAGGACTTCCTTGAAGCGGCCACAATTCCGCCGCCCAAAGGCAAATAGGACCGATTTTTTGAATTCCAAGCTATGAAACGAAATTATACAACATTGGGGATCGGCGCGTTGCTGATCCTCATTTTCCTCGCCATCCTGTCCTGCGTGCAAGTGCGCCAGTCCACCGTGGTGGTCATCACCACGTTCGGCAAGCCGTCACGCACCCTCGACAAGCCAGGCCTTTATCTGAAATGGCCCATACCGATCCAATGGGCGCACACATTCGACCAGCGCATCCAAAATTTCGATGACAAACTTGACGAGGCGTATACTGCGGACAGTTTCACGCTGCTGACCATGGTTTATGCCGGCTGGAAAATTAACGACGCGCAGGCTTTTTTCCCGAAATTCGAGAATGGCTCCATTGCGGAGGCCGAAAGGGCGTTGACCGGCATCATCCGCAGCACCAAGACCGCCGTGGTGGGCAAGCATCCGTTGTCGGACTTTGTTTCGACGGACGAAAAGCAGATCAAGTTTGACCAGATTGAGCACGAAATCCTCACCATGGTGCAGGACCAGGTGAACCAGAAAAATTACGGCATCAAGATGGAATTTCTCGGGATCAAGAAGCTTGGTTTTCCAGAAGCTGTGACGCAGGAAGTCTTCAAGCGCATGACCTCCGAGCGCGAATTGTTCAGCAACCGTATTTTGGCCGAAGCCAATACGGAAGCGTCGAACATCCGCACTTCAGCCAATGCCAAGAGCACCGAAATCACCGCCAACGCCGACGCACAGGCCACGCGCATCAAGGGCGAAGCCCTGGCCGAAGCGGCGAAATCGTTCGCCGTGTTCCAGCAAAATCCGGGGCTGGCGAATTTTCTGCTCGACTTGAACGCCATGGAATTGTCCATGCGGGACCGGACCACGCTGATCTTCGATCAGCACAGTCAGCCTTTCAATTTGTTCCAGGGCTACTCAACCAATTTGTTCACTTCCCCGAAATAATTGCGGCATGAGCGACGAGCATAATCATCATCACGAGGAGCGCGGCAACGTGCTTGAGCGCGAACTGATCCGTCCGCGCGCGCCCATCGCCGCCCCCGAACCGCCCACACCCCCGCCCGATGCCGGCTCCGAGGCCTTGGCCGAGGCGCTCAAGAGCAGCTTTACCATCGTCAAATGGATCATGGGCATCTTGGTGCTGGTGTTCCTCGGCTCCGGATTTTTCAAGGTTGAGCCGGGCAAAAAAGCCATCATTCTGCGGTTCGGCAAGCCTTTGCAAAGAAACAACGCCGAATTGTTAGGACCCGGTTTGCATTGGTCGTTTCCTGCGCCGATCGATTCCGTGCAGCAAATCCCTTACTCGCAATTCCAGAGCGTCAAATCCACCACCGGCTGGTATTACACCACGCCCGAAAAGGAGGCGACCGGTAATGAAGACCCGCCCGGCATCTCCCTCAATCCGGCCAGGGACGGTTACGCCATCACCGGCGACCGCGACATCATTCACACGCGCGCAACACTCTTGTATCACATCGAGGACCCCATCCGTTACGAATTTGAGTTCACCGACGGTCCAAGGGCTGTGCAGGATGCGCTCGACAACGCGCTGCTTTATGCCGCCGCGCGTTTCAAGGTGGATGACGTGCTCACGCGCGACATCGCGCGGTTCCAGGACACCGTCCGCCAGCGTGTCATCGAACTGGTCGACACGAACAAATTGGGCATCGTCGTCGAACAATGTCAGGTGCAGAGCATCCCGCCGCGCAAGTTGCAGGACGCCTTTGACGGCGTTCTAAAAGCGCTTTCCACGCGCGACAAGCTGCATAATGACGCCTTGAGCGCCGCGAACAAAACACTGGCCGATGCCGCCGGGCAGGCGGCGGGCATCACCAACTCCGCCGAAGCCGAACGCGTGCGTCTCGTGCAATCGGTCGGCTCGGAAGCCAAGCGTTTCAATGATTTGCTGCCGCAATACAACGCCGATCCCAGCCTGTTCGTGAATGTGCTTCTGGCCCAGAAGATTGGCCAGGTGCTGACCAATGTGGAAGACAAGATTTACCTCCCTGAACGTGCGGATGGCAAATCTCGCGAATTGCGCTTACAATTGAGCCGTGAACCTTTGGCGCCGCCGCAGCCCGCCAATCCATAACCCTGATAATTATGCAAGTCACATCGCTTTTGAGCCAGCAGGAACCGAAGCATGATCACAATCATGAGCATCACCACCATGATCACGACCATGACCATGAGCACGACGAGAACTGCAGTTCCTGCGGTCACGATCACGAACACACACCCATCCGCCTGAAGCAAACGTTGATCGGCGTGGTGTTCGTCGTCAACGCGTTCATCGTGGACTGGATTTTCAACAAACCCACCGGCATCTCCAGCGCCAGCGCGATGATCGGCGCCATCGTTCTCGGTTATCCCATCATTTACACCTCGGTGAAGGACCTTTGGCGCGGTTCGCTGACCATCAATGAACTGGTCGGCATCGCCGTGCTGGCGGCGTTCGCCTCCGGCGATTACAAGACCGCTGGCGTGGTGGCGTTTTTCATGTTGATGGGTGAATTCATCGAGACACGCACCGCGGAAGGCGCGCGCCAGTCCATCGAATCGCTCATCAAGCTCACGCCCACCAAGGCCCGCCGCATCACCGCACAGGGCGAGGAGGAAGTGGCCGCTAAAGAGTTGCGCGTGAACGATGTGATTCGCATCCGGCCCGGCGACAACGTGGCTGCCGACGGTGTGATCCTTTCCGGCCAGGGTTCGTTCAACCAGGCGAACATCACCGGCGAATCGCTGCCGGTGGACAAAAAGCCTGGCGATGAAGTTTTTGCCGGCACGCAGAATTTGACTGGCGTTTTAGAAATCCGCGTCAGCCGCGCGGGCCAGGACACCACTTTGGGCAAGGTGCGCGAACTGATTTTGGCCGCCGAGAAAACCAAGCTGCCCATCATGCGCATCATCGACCAGTACATGGGCTTTTACACGCCGTTGGTGCTGGTGATCGGCGCGCTCGTCTGGGCGTTCACGCGCGATTTGGACCGAGTCATCGCCGTGCTCGTGGTTTCCTGCCCGTGCGCGTTCATTTTGGCTACGCCGACGGCGATGGTCGCCGCGCTTTCCGCAGCGGCGCGTTTGGGCATTCTCATCAAAAACGTCAGCGACATCGAACTTGCGGCGCGCATCAATGCGTTCATTTTCGACAAGACCGGCACGCTCACTACCGGCAAGCTGGCTGTGAGCCGTCTCGCGCCCTTGGGCGAACATCAACCGGCCGAATTGCTGCGCGTCGCCGCCTCGGCGGAAAAATACAGCAATCACCCAACAGCCAAGGCGCTGGCGCAGCTTGCGGATGAAGCCGGTGTGCCGCTGGGTGAGCCGAAACATTTCGCCGAGACCGCTGGCCGCGGCATCAAGGCCGAAGTCGAGGGCCGGCAGGTGCTCGTTGGCCGCGCGCAATGGCTCAAGGACAATGGCGTGAAGGATGATTTCCTGAAGGCTGTTGATTTGAACGAGACCGAGGGTTTCAGCCTTTTATTTGTCGCGCAAGCCGGCCATTGTATCGGCTGGATCGGCTTGCAGGACCAGACGCGCGAGGAAGCCCGCGAATCGCTGGCTGAACTCAAAGAATGCGGCGTGCGGCGCATTGCCATGATTTCCGGCGACCGCCAGCCGGTTGCCGCGCGCGTGGCGAAGGAAATCGGCTGCGAAGAAGTGGTTGGCGAATGCCTGCCGCAGAACAAGGTCGAATTCGTCCATGCGATCAAGAAAAAGGGTTATCGCGCGGCGGTCGTGGGCGACGGCGTGAATGACGCCCCGGCGCTGGCAGCGGGAGACATCGGCATCGCGATGGGCGCGGCGGGCAGTGAAGTGGCCATCCACAGCGCGACCATTGCGCTTATGAACAATGACCTGCGGCGTCTGCCGTTTTTGGTGAAGCTTTCACGCAGCACGCGCCTGGTGATCAACCAGAATTTCCTGTTCGGCGTGTTGTTCATCATCAGCGGGCTGTGCTTGGCGGCCTTTGGCATTGTTGGCCCGATTGTTGCCGCCATCATGCACAACCTTGGCTCGTTGATGGTGATTTTCAACAGCGCGAGATTGGTGCGCAAAGGCGAGGAACTGGAGCATTTCCAGCCCGTGCCCGTTGAACCGGCTGCTCGTCCAAGCGGTCAAAAAAGCAAGCCCGCGCCCGAAATGGCGGCGGCAACGGTGTGAAGAACTTATGAGCGCGACGGAAATCATTGCCGAATTCGAAAAGCTTCCGGTGAACGAACAGAAGGAAGTGTTGATTAGCCTCACGGAAAAATTGGTTGGCAAGCAGGGCACCGATATGAAGCCCTGGCTTGGGAAGAAGCTATCGTTCGAAGAAGCTTGTGAAGTTGTTTTCCGGGACAACCGGGAGTTGTTCGCTCTTTTGGCTAAGTAATGAGCGAGCCGATATTTTTGTCACTTGATGAAGTCTATCGCCTGCATGCTGGAAGGCTGCGGAGCACATTGGTTTTCTCGCTATGAACGGAGTGTATGCACAACCGGCAACTCGGGATGTTTATCAGGCTATGATTGAAATCTCCAAAAAGAAAATGTCCAAAGCCGATTTAGCGGCTCTATTCCGCAGAACAGCCTGGCAACAAAATTAAATATATACCATGCCCCCCGCTACACTTCCGAATCCGCACTCCGCAATCCGCACTCCGCAATCCAATGACGTTGTCGTCGCTGTGCGCGGATTGACCAAGATCTTCAAGGATTTCTGGCGCCGCCCCAAGGCCCGCGCTGTAGACGGCGTGGATTTTGAGGTGCGCCGCGGCGAAGTTTTCGGCCTGCTCGGCCCGAACGGTTCCGGCAAATCTACGACGGTCAAGATGCTCCTCGGGCTGCTTTATCCGACCAGGGGCCACATCGAAGTTTTCGGCCATTCCCCGCGGCACGTCGCCACCAAATCCCGCATCGGTTATCTGCCCGAGGAATCGTATCTTTACCGCTATCTCAACTCGCACGAAACGCTCGACTTTTTCGGCAACCTCTTCCGCCTGCCCGCCAACGAACGCGAAAAACGTTCCGAGCAATTGCTGGAAATGGTCGGCTTGAGCCAGACGCGCACGCGCGCTGTCGGCGAATTTTCCAAGGGCATGCAGCGCCGCATCGGCCTCGCGCAGGCGCTCATCAACGACCCCGACCTCGTCATCCTTGACGAGCCCACCGCCGGCTTGGACCCCATCGGCTGCCGCGAAGTCAAGGACCTCATCATCGCGCTCGCCCGCCGCGGCAAGACCGTCATTCTCAGCAGCCATTTGCTTTCCGATGTCGAGGACGTTTGCGACCGCGTCGTCATTTATTACGGCGGCAGAATCCAGGCCATGGGCACGCTCAAGGAGCTGCTCGCCACGCCCGATGTCGTGCGCATCACCACCCCGGTGCTGCAACGCGAAACGCTCGAACGCGCGCTCGAAATCATTCGCAAGGACATTGACGGCGAAAAAATCCGGATTGATAACCCGACCCAAAATCTCGAGAGCTACTTTCTGGACGTGGTCAAAAAAGCGCGCCAGGCGGCCGAATCCACTTCCGGCGCGACCTCCGGCCATCGCGTGGCAGAATATCTGCGCGGCGATGCCGAAGCCAAACCCGCCACCGACCGCGTGCTGGAACGTTTGACTGCGCCGAAGCGTCCTGCCGCGCCCGAACCTGCACCCGCGCCGCAGCCAGCGGACACTGTTGACCGCAAAAAGCTCGATGCGCTTACACGTTCTCACGAAAGTGAAACTCCCGCCCCGGCGACAACGCCGTCCGCCACGCCGCAACCCGCGCCCGCCGAGCAAGTCGATTTGAAAAAAGCGAACGAAAAACTTTCGTCGCTTTTGGGCAAACCAAAGAACTGATTGTTCCTGCAAATTTACGCGCTAAATGATGCAACGACTTTTCGCCATTGCAAGTTTGACCTGGAAGGCCGCGTTTCGTTACCGGCTGTTCTGGGTCATCATGACGTTGCTGCTGGCTGCGGTCGTCGGCTTGCCGCTGCTTATCAAGGACGACGGTACCGCCGAAGGTTTTGCGCAGATCGTCATCACTTATACGCTCAGCGCAGTCTCCGGCTTGCTCGGACTTTGCACACTCTGGCTTTCCTGCGGCACGCTCGCGCGCGATGTCGAAGATTGCCAGATACAAATGGTCGTTGTGAAACCGGTCGCCCGGTGGCAAATCTGGCTCGGCAAATGGCTGGGGATCGTCCTGCTCGATGCCGCTTTGCTCGCGCTGGCCGGCGCAAGCATTTACGGCCTGCTCGAATTTCGCGCCCGCAAACTTCCTCCGGCGCAAATGGCCAGGCTCCAAAGCCAGGTGCTTGTCGCTCGCGGTTCAGCGCGCGAAACCGGCATGGACGCTTTTATTGAAGAAGAAACCCAGCGCCGCCTGAAGGAACAGAAGGACAAGGGCAAACTGGCCGGGTTGGACGAGCTGTCGATCGAGAAACAAATTTCCGACCAGGTTAAGGCCGAATTGCAGGCCGTTCCACCAGGCGGCATGCGCATCTGGAAGATTCATCTGGGCCAATCGGCCGCCGAAGAACTCAAGAACCAGCCGCTTTATATCCGCACCAAGTTTGTCACGGGCGACCCCGCCACCACCGGCAACACCTTCGTGGGCGATTGGTACGCCGGCACGCCAAAGACCCGTCCATGGCACGAATTCATGCCCAGCCTCGCCTCCGACACGTTCCATGAATTCCCGATTTCACCCAATCTGTTCGACGAAAATGGCGACCTTATCATCGGCTTTCGCAACCTGAACGATATCGCCCTGCTGTTCACTTTGGAGGACGGCGTGGAAGTGCTTTATCGCCAAGGAGGTTTCGGCGCAAATTTTGTGCGTGGCCTTGCCATCATCCTTTGCTGGATGGCATTGCTCGCCGCCATCGGTTTGGCGGCAGCGAGCTCGTTCTCCTTTCCAGTGGCCGCATTTGTTTCCATGGCGCTGCTCATCATCACCTTTTCAAGCGGCACGCTCTCCAACGTAGTTTCGGATGGGACCATCATGGGTTGGGACTCCGAAAAGGGGACCAAAGGCCATTCGGTCATCGATTACGTGGTTGTGCCGACATTTCGCGCGATACTGGACACCATCCAGCTCGCCCAGCGATTTTCGCCCATTGATTCGCTAAGCACAGGGCGCAGCATCACCTGGAAGGAACTGGCGCGCGCTGTGGGGCAAATCATCCTGTTGATGGGTGGGTTGCTGGGGTTGATCAGCATTTTCATCTTTAACCGCCGCGAACTGGCGACGGCGCAAGGAACGCAGTGACATGACCCCGAAACTGCACAAATCAATCCTTGGCGTGATCATCGTGGTCTTCCTGGTGGGCGTCTCGTTCATCCAGCAAAGCCTGGTGCGCGAGCGCGATGCGCTGGGCCTCACGCGTTACACCAAACTGGAGGGCGCGCCGCCGGTTCTCGAATTGACCACCGTCGCCTTGGGCGGTTTTCGCGGCCTCATCTCGAACATCCTTTGGATTCGCGCCAGCGACTTGCAGGAGAACGACAAGTTTTTTGAAATGGTCCAGCTCGCCGATTGGATCACCAAGCTCGAACCGCATTTCACCCAGGTCTGGCTCGTCCAGTCCTGGAACATGGCCTACAACATTTCCGTCAAGTTCAAGGACCCGCCCGACCGCTGGCGTTGGGTCAAGGGCGGCATCGAACTTCTCCGCGACCAGGGCATGCGCTACAACCCCGACGACGTCCTCATGTATCGCGAACTGGCTTGGTTCTTCCAGCACAAGATGGGGCAGAACATGGACGACGCGCACCTCTATTACAAACAACAATGGGCGAACGAAATGTCCGCCATCTTTGGTTTTGACCGGCCCAAATGGGATGAACTCATCAATCCCAAGACCGATGACCAAAAAAAACGCGCCGCCTTGTTGCGCGACAAATACAAGATGGACCCGGTTTTCATGAAGCAAGTGGACGAACAATACGGCCCGCTCGAATGGCGCCTGCCGGAAGCCAGTGCCATTTATTGGGCCGCGAAAGGACTCGAGGAAGCCAGGAAAAATCCGCGCCACATCGATCCCAAGGACCTCATTACCCTCCGTCGCGTCATCTATCAATCCATGCAAATGAGCTTCCAGCGCGGGCGACTCATTGCCAACCAGACCGCCAAGGAATTTGAATTCGGCCCCAACCTCGACATCATTCCCAAGGTCAGTGCCGCCTACGAACAGGAGATGGTGGAAGACCCGCCCAATCGCGACCATATCGAGACCGCGCACCGCAATTTCTTGCGGCAGGCTGTTTTCATGCTTTATATCTACAATCGGCAGGCCGATGCCATTGCCTGGTTCAAATATCTTGCCGAAAAATATCCGAACAAGCCGATCCTGGACGGCGACCCGCATTCCCTTCCCGCGAACATCAGCCTGGATGATTACGCCATCGGCTGCGCCAATGAAGAGATCAAGGACGCAGGCAAGGACCGGACCGAAGGCCTGCTCGAGGGCTTGGAACGCACCGCCTACCTCTCGCTCCTTGACGATGATGACGACCGCTTCACCGGCTTGAATAAACTGTGCGAAAAAATTTGGAACCATTACGAGGAAAAGGTCAATCGCACCGCTACAACCGAAGCCCGCCTGCACATCCGTCCGCTGGCCCAGCTCAAGCAAGGCGTCCTGAACCAGTTATTGAACGGAGAGATGGTCAACGGGAAACTGATTGGGCAGCTTCGACCTGCAATGGCTGACGTGTTGCGCAGCAAGCTCGGCCTTGCCAAAACCGGGGCCGTCAAACAGGCGCCGGAAGAAGCTCCTCTCTCCGTGCTCAACCCCGACGCGGATTCCTCGAAAATCATAACGACCAACGCCCCGCCGAAATAACCAATTCCGCATAAACTCCGTGTTTGGAGTCCCGACTTCAGGCGGTGGTCAAATTCCGCGTTCCGAGGCAACTTTAAACTTTAAACCTGGAACCTTAAACTTGCCTCCGCTCCCAAGCCGCATTTATCCGACACAAGGCGACACAGCCCGGAACGGTTACATGGTTAAATGGTTACATCGTTACAACAACCCCCACGCGGACAAGGCTGTCCGC
>DASRBR010000091.1:0-8922 GCA_035653495.1 Verrucomicrobiia bacterium | reverse complement strand
CGCGCGCGCGGCAGATTTGCGGTGAACGTGTCATCGTCAAAGAAAAATTCCTGAACTTGCGGAAATAACTTTTTGGCGTGGGCCATTTCCGCAGCCACATTTTCCGGCGAACGGACGCGATATTTGTGCCCGCCGATGGTCTGCGGCCAAAGGCAGAACGTGCACTGCGCCGGGCAGCCGCGGCCGGTGTAAAGCGAGACGTAAGGGTCCTTGAGATAACCGATGGAATATTTCTCAATCTCCAAGTCGCGTTTATAAACATCCGTGACCCATGGCAACGCGTCCATGTCCTGGATCAGTTCGCGCTCGGGATTGTGGACGATTTTCCCATTTTTGCGATACGACAAGCCGTTGATTTCTCCGACCGGTCGACCCTCGGCAACTTCCTTGCAGGTGAAATCGAATTCCTTGCGCCCAACCCAATCAATCGCTTGCGAAACTTTCAACGTTTCGGTCGGCAACACAGCCGCATGCGCCCCGACGAAACCGATCGTCGTGCCTGGTTTTTGCGCCTTGATGGCTTCGGCGACTTTCGCGTCGTTGCGCAACGAAGGTGTCGATGTATGGATAATGACGTGATCGTAATTCTTCGCCTCGGCCAGGCAGGTTTTGACGTCTATGTCATGCGGCGGGCAATCCATCAGCTTGCTATTGGGAACAAGCGCTGCGGGTTGCGCAAGCCAGGTGGGATACCAGAACGAACGGATTTCGCGCTTGGCCTGATACCGCGCGCCCGCGCCACCGTCAAAACCGTCGAAGGACGGCGGAGAAAGAAACAATGTTTTGCCCATAGTTTAGTTCGGATGCCGTGAAATGAACTGGCGATTTCTTCTGATTATCTAGTGACCAGCGCAATGCCGGGATTTTGGTGAATGTGAATGACCGCGCCAAATTCTGCGGCTCAGTTTTCCCGTTTCACTATCTTCGCCAGCAAATCGTCCCTCTGGCTGGTATCGCCGCTGCCGCAGTTGCCTTCGGCATGATCACCTTGTTTAAAGGCTGCCTGCGCGCCGTTCATCGCCGCGCGAGGTGAATTGATGGCGGCCTTGGCATCGACGAGATGACCTTTGCCGATGGAAACTCCATTGAAAGCGTTGACCGTTTTGCCGATGGCGCTGGGTTTGGGTTTCGGGCTGATGATGTATTTCAAATTCTTCCAATCGTCGCCGCGTTGATAATTCGTGCCCAGCGCGCCGCTGGGATCGTATCCGCAATGGACCATGCAATTTTCGCAGCGCACATCGCGCGCAACGCCGTTCACAACGCCGTATTTGTCCCACTCGACCTTGTCCAGCATTTCCTGATAACGCGGATAATGACCATCTGTCATCAAATAGCACGGGGCTTTCCAGCCCTTGATGTTGCGCGTGGGAATCGCCCAGGGAGTGCAGGTCAATTCGCGTTTGCCGGCAAGGAACTCGAAATAGACCATCGAACCCAGGAGCGTGAATTTCTTGCTCCACTCGAGAATGTCCGCAAATTTCTCGCGAGTCATCTTGCGCGTGAGGAAGAAATCTTCCGGCTTCTTGTTCAGCCGTTTCATCATGTCCTTCTTGGCGGCATCGTATTCGTAACCGGGTGAAATCGTATGCTCATCCACTTTGAGCGAGGACAGGAATTCAAGCATGTCCTTCAATTCTTTGACGTCTGTCTCTTTGTAAACCGTGGTGTTCGTCGCGACTTGATAACCAAGAATCTTTGCCATCTTGATGGCTTCGACGCATTCCTTGAAGACGCCTTCGCGCTCGACAATCAAATCGTGCGTGTATTCCAGCCCGTCCACGTGCACGTTCCAATAAGCCCATTTCGAGGGGGCGATGACCGGACGATTATCGTTTTTGCCTTTGCGAATGGCTTCGGCATCCTTGTCGGTGATCAGTTTTTCCGAAAGCAATCGTGAAAGCGTCGGCTCCAATTCCGCACTGTATTTGCTGGCGAGGTAATCACGCATTTTCTTCCGCATGAACATGCCGTTCGTGCAGATGTAAACGATGCGCTTTTGCTTGAGCAATCCATCGACCAATTCTTCGATCTTGGGATAAATGAGCGGTTCGCCACCGCAAATGGACACCATCGGCGCGTCGCATTCCATGGCGGCGCCCAGGCAATCTTCCAAGGACATCATGTCCTTGAGGCTCGTGGAATACTCGCGAATGCGTCCGCAGCCCGTGCAAGTGAGATTGCAGGTGTGCAGCGGTTCCAGTTGCAGCACCATCGCGAACTTAGGTGTGCGTTGCCGCTTATTCTTAATGATATGCCTGGCGATTTTCGCCGTCAGGGCCAAAGGGAATCGCATACGTTTCTGATTATTGCCCGATTGATTTAACCCAGCGTAACTATCCCGCCCAGAACCTTTTATCTGTTCTGCGCGAACTCCTTGACCGGCCCGGGTAGCGGCACGGTATCGGAAGAAGGTTGTTTCGGATCAGCCTGCAAAAGTCCCGGCAGGAAAAAACTTGCTGGTGAAACGCTGTGCGAGGCGCTCAAACCTCCGCACCCGGCGCAAACCAACAAAAGCGCAGCCGCCGTAACAACTCTTTTATATTTCCAATTTAACTTCACTAGATGGTACATTATATGGGTCTGGTGTTTATGTTAGCAATACTTTATTCATGGGGTACAAAACCCAAAATGCCAACATCGTTGCGCGGCAAAACCCATATTCTTGCATTGTCTTTGCTCGTCCTCTGGGCTGCCTCAACTTGCGCCCAGGAAGATCCGCACCCGACAACTGTGCCACAAAAGCCTGATTTTGCCAGTCACGCCGAAAAAGCGTTCCAAACCGCCAAAACTCGCTACGAATCTGACAAGACCAATCCCGAAGCTGCATGGCAATTTGGGCGTGCATGTTATGACTGGGCAGAATTTGCAAAGAGCAACAGCGAGCGCGAAGAAATCGCCCAACAAGGCATTAATGCGTGCCGCAATCTTCTCGCCCACAATCCTCGTTCAGTCGAAGGACATTATTATCTTGCCCTAAACTTGGGTCAATTGGCCCGGGCGCGAAAACTCGAAGCGCTCAAGCTCGTTGAACCGATGGAAACCGAATTCAAAACCGTTCTCAACATGGACCCCAAGCTTGATTATGCAGGAGCGGACCGCGGGCTCGGCTTGCTTTACTTGAATGTCCCGCGCTGGCCGCTCAGCATCGGGAACAAGGCCAAGGCGCGCCAGCATCTTCAAAAGGCCGAAAAGCTGTTTCCGAATTTTCCCGAGAACATCCTTAACCTTGTCGAGGCGTACCTCAAATGGAACGATAAAAAGGACGCGATTCGCGAGTTGAAAAAACTCGATGAAATCTGGCCCGCCGCCCGCAAAGAGTTTTCCGGCGAACAGTGGGCCTCGACCTGGGCCGATTGGGAAGGCCGACGCGAGATGTTTCGCAACAAAGCCGGAGTGCCGTCAAAGCCGCTCGAATGATCTCCCCGCTTCTGACTGGGACAAACGAATCCGGCGCGCGTTTTCAAACCGGCACAATCACCGCCCAACAGTTCGCGCCGAACTTGGCCTTGAATTTTTGGAGCGACGCTTCGGCCATTGCGTAATCCTGGAAGATGGCGAACGTCGTCGAACCGCTTCCAGACATCAATGTGGCGGCAGCGCCATTAGCGCGAAGAAACTCCTGAAACAGCGCCAGAATCGGAAACTTGTCCAGCGCGGGCGCTTCAAGTGAATTGTAAAATTCCGCGCTCCCCGACGTCAAATCTCCCGACTGCAGCAGTTGCGCAAGTTTTTGCGCCCGTCCGACCCGGCCATTCAGCGCGGCGGGAAAACGCGCCAGATTCTGATACGCCCACGGTGTGGAAATGCCGAAGCCCGGATGAATCAGCAGGAACACCGTCCCGCGCAACGCAGCGAATGGTTCGAGCGATGTGACTTTCTCGCCGCGACCGGTCGCCAGCGCCGGTTTGGTTTGCAGGAAGAATGGAATGTCCGAACCGAGCGCAGAGGCCAGTTCACGAAGTTTTTCCGATGCAAGCGGCGACCCAAAAAGCTCATTCAATCCGAGCAATGTTGTCGCCGCATTGCCGCTTCCGCCGCCAAGGCCCGCAGCCTGTGGAATCCGTTTCTCGAGATGGATGCGCACACCATCCATTCGGCCAGTTGCCTCAAGAAAAGCCGCAGCCGCGCGGTGAACGAGATTTCGTGAATCCACCGGCAGCGTCGGGTCGCTGCAGGTCAATTCAATCCCATCGCCGCCCTGCGAAAACGTCAACCGATCGTAAAAATTGATCGGTTGCATGATGGTTTCCAGCTCGTGAAATCCATCCGGGCGCTTGCCCAAAATATTCAGCAGCAGGTTGACCTTGCAGGGCGAATTTTTCTCGAGGCTTGCGGACATAAAAAAAGCGCCAACATCAAGTTGGCGCCATCTTTTGGAATCAACTTTCAGTTGTCAAACACTCGGAAATGGCTGAACGGAAACCACGGCGCAACATCGCCGCCGCTGAATCCCGCCAAGCGGTCATTGTCGAAGATGGCATCCGACCATTTGCGCGGATGATAAAAATCACCATACTGCGGACGCGGGCTGAGATGGCTGGTGAGCACCGGGCCATAAGGCGGCAATGGCGCAGTCGCGATTTCATACGCGCCAACTCCCGTCCGCAACAAGGTGTGATTGATTCCGCGCACCACGCCCGTCGCGAAACCGACATCCGTGCCGCCGAAAATACCTTCTTGTTCCACCGAACGTTCGAACTCGCCGCCGCGAGTGACTTCGGTGACATTTGCGATACCGCGCCCCATTTTTTGTTCAACACCTGCACAACCAACGCCCATTACAACCACAAGGGCGAGTGAACCCAGAAGAAACAACGTATTACGCATAGGATTTGTGATCTGTTTGACAAAGTTTATCCCCATTCCTTTTATTGTAAAGTAATTTCAAACCTTTGTAGGGCAGCATTCTTGCCTGCGCTACGAAACGCATCACATGGTCCGCTCAGCAGCTTCCTCGGCGGCGAGGCGCTTCTTTTCCTTGCGCTCCCAATACCAGGCGATCCAGACGCTGATTTCGTAAAGCAATTGCAGCGGCACAGCCATCAAGATCTGCGTGAGCACTTCGGGCGTGGTCAACAGCGCGCCCAGAATCAGGTTGATGAGGATCATGTACCGCCTGCCTCGTGCCAGCATCGAATAATTCAGGATGCCGATCTTCACCAGCACAAGGATGACCACCGGCATCTCGAATCCAAGGCCCATGCCCAAAATGAATTTCGACACAAAGCTGATGTATTCCTCCGCCTGCCAGATGTTGGCCGAAAACCCGAGCCAGTTGGAATAGATCTGAGACGCCGCCAGCGCCACGGGCAGCAATAGGAAATAACAAAAACATGCGCCGATGATGAACAACGGGATGAAAAAGAACATTCCGCGATAGACATAACGGCGTTCGCGCCACTTCAGCGCCGGGAAAACAAATTGCGCGATGAAATAAAAGAGCAGCGGCGATGAGACTGCGATGCCGCCATAGATCGCCACCTGGAAGGCCACAAAAAATCCTCCCGCCGGGCTAAGCGTGTTCAGGTCCACATTCACATGTTTGGCCAGCGCTTCGGCCCTTTTACCCTTGTCCACACGAAGCGCAAGCACCAAATTTGTGCCGTCGGATTTGGGCTCAAGATAAACGGCGATGAACCGGCGTCCATCGCTGGTGATTTCGCCGGGATAGGCGTGGAGCAGAAGTCTTCGATTGAATTGAAACAAGTCCGGCCCTTGCAGATGTTCGTCCACCAACGCCGCTGTGCCGGGGGAGAGCGTGATGTCTTCAAACCGTTTCTCGTCGTAAATCGACCCGCTCTCAATCACGCGGTTTAAATCATCCACAAGCGAACGCGTGAGGTTGGCCGCCAGTTGGTCGAACCGCTGCTGTTCTTCCGCCGTGGGTTGGAACAGTTTCAAAAGGCCCTGGCGCTTCGTGCCGGCGTCGAAATTGGTCATGAGCCCGCGCGTTTGCGAGGAAAGATTGCTGCTGATGAGTTTGGACAATGAAGCGGTTTTGTCTTCGCTGTCAGGCTTTTCGAATTTGCCAACTAGCGATTTGAGATTGGTGATGTCATTCGTCGCAAGGCGCCAGCCATTGGTGCGGCCCGCTGGCGTGACGAGCGCGTCCCATTGGTCCAAATCGAGCGTGTAAGTGCCGAGGCGGTTTGTGCCGTAGAGGAAAACGGCGATCTTAACGTCGCTGGCGTAACGCGCCTGCGCTTTTTCGAGCGGATGCTTTAGGATGGCAACGACGCGGTTGCCGCCGATTAAACAAATGAGAGTCGCGACGCCGAGCGCCGCAATGCATTTGATGAGGACCCAGCGAAGGTCTTCGAGATGTTCGAGGAAGGATTTGACCGGCCCACCCTCGTCCTCTTCATCTTCGTTTCCGAAAGGAGGACGTTCCTCTTCGGGCTCAATCACCATGGCAGATTAACGCTGCGCAAGCAGTCAGGCCTTCTGGCCGGGAGGAGTTTGTTGAACCGTGTGCGCAGGCTCGCTGGTGGCAACGCTGGCCGGAGGAAGCGTCTTTTGCGGCGGGGGAACATGGTTGTCATGCATGGCATTTTCCATTTCATCCGTCACTTCGCGGGTGGCTTTCTTGAATTCCTTGATGCCCTGGCCCAAACCCTTGGCCAGTTCGGGCAGCCTTCTGGCGCCGAACAAAAGCAAGGCCACCGCGAGAATCAAAACGATTTCCCAGCCGCCAAAAAATCCTGCTAACATATTATTCATATCAATCAATTGTCCTAAGCTTTAAACAGGATAAGGCTGCCGGGGACATTAGTAAAGCACCAAAAGGCAAATAAATCGGCGGTGTCAATGGCGTGTTTTCTGGCAGGTTTTAGGCCGCGGAGAGGCGCTTTGAGCCACGGATGAACCACGGATGAATACGGAAGAAGTTCTCCAACAAATCCTTCCGCCAGACCAGTTTTTATTCCATCCGTTCTGGATGAATGAGGCGCAGGGCGTCACGGTCGCACTCCTCAAACGCAACCCGGAGGGTTGCCGGAAATTAGCCGGGGTTGAGCGCAGCGAAGCAAGCGACACCCCCGGTAAAAAATGCTAAATAGCGTTTCGACCCTGTAAGGATCGCAGAAAATTTGTTTCTCCTTATCTGGCACCCCTTCGGGGTGCGATTTTTTTTGACCCGCATTCCGGGGGGTGTCGCTCCACTGCGTTTCGCTCAACCCCCGGCTAATTTCTGGCACGGCTCCGCCGTGCAAAGGTTACGGCTTTGGCGGCAAGAGGACGTCGAAATCATCGCGGCGGTTTTTGGACCAGGCGGATTCGTTGTGTCCGGGATCCACCGGCTTGTCATTGCCGTAGCTGATCGTGTCAATGTCGTTCGGATTGATGCCGGCATGGACCAAATATTCACGAGCGGCCAAGGCGCGGCGCTCGCCAAGCGCGCGATTGTATTCTTCTGTGCCGCGTTCGTCGCAATTGCCTTCGATACGCAAGGCGACACCCTGATGACTCTTCATATAATTGGCGACCTCATCCAATTTCGATTGCTCGCTGCTCTTGATGGCGGATTTGTCGTAATCAAAATAGATCGTCTGCGCCTGGAGCGGGTGGCTTGGATCAGCCTGCCAACCTTCGTGGCCAGGGCCGAGGGGAATTCCGGTCGGCGAGGCAATAGGGCCAGGAGCAGGAATAGACGGGCTGTTGTCCAGAGATGTATCGTGCAGCTCAGGATGGCGTCCCGGCAGCGGCGTCAGCCCCTGAGGACGGGTCTTGCAGCCGGCAGCGGTGATTGTCAGGGCTGAGCCTAACACCATTAAATTCAGCAGATTCTTCAGTTTCATGCGTTTGGTTTTTGTCAGGAGAGGAATCAATTTCACCTTTCCCAACTAGGTTGTGAGTTGCTTGCGCTGCCCGCAACCCGGGCAGCATCCTTGACTTGTTTCGTTGGCACGTCAAGCAAAGAGAGCGTCCTTTCGCCCCCTCTGCGCTTAACAAAAATCAATGTCCGCGAATTCGGCGACCACGACGGATCTTCGCCATCCACCAGCGCGGTGGCCGTGCCGCCTTGCGCCGGAACGATGCAGACGCTGAAATCCCGCATCTGCGAAGTGAACGCGATCCATTTGCCGTCTGGCGACCAATCGGGTTCGGACGGATTCAAAACGCCGCTGGTCGAGATGCGTTCGATGGGCCCGCCATCGGGAGAAACTTTGTAAAGAGAACGGCGGCCATTCACGCGCGCGGCAAAACAGATCCAGCGTCCGTCCGGCGACCAGCAGGGTGAAGATGCTTCGCGCGTGGTGGTGAGCTGTTTCAAATCGTCAGTGTCGATGCTGCGCACGAAGATGTCCGGATTGCCGGATTTGCTGAGCACGAGCGCGACCCGCTGGCCATCTGGCGAAACGGCGGGACTGGTGTTCAAACCGGGATAATGCGCAAAGTTTTTGCGATGGCCGGTCGCGATGTTTTGATAAAAAACATCCGGATTGCCGAGCTTGTACGAAGTGTAGAGAAGCGCGAGCTTGCCCGGAACCCAGCACGGCGCGGCAACGAGCACGCCGTCCGCCGTCACGGGCTTGGCATCGTAACCGTCAAAATCAGCCACGTAAATTTCACTGGATGGGCCGCTGCCGCCCTTGAAGGCGATTTTGGTTTCGGCGATGCCGTTGACGCCGGTGAGTCTCATGACGACGTCATCGGCCAAGCGATGGGTTTGCGCGCGAAGGCTTCCGCCGCTGTAAGATTTCGAAAAGAGCACGTTCCTGCCGGACGCCACTAATTCGCCTTGCACGTTGCCGTTGTTGCTGCCCTTCAATTCATACTGCGCCGAACTCGGCGACACTTCGATAAAACCCATCACGGTCAAATCGAAATTCAGCGCGCGCGCCACTTCGCCCGAAAAGCCAGTGACGGCAATGGGCGTGGGCGGCGTGTATAAAGTGATGTCTCTGACAATTTTTATCG
>DASRBR010000090.1:0-4042 GCA_035653495.1 Verrucomicrobiia bacterium | reverse complement strand
ATGTTGAGGATTTGGACGACATGCACTCCGCCCGAACTGGGCGGCGGAAATGAAATCACACGATAGCCACGATAATCCGATTCAATCGGCTCGCGCATTTGCGCCTGATAATGCGCAAAATCCGCAGCGGTGAGCACGCCGCCGTTGGCCTTCATCCATTTTTCGGCGGCTTTGGCGAACGGGCCGTGATAAAACCAGCGCGCGCCGTGCTTCGCGATTTGCCGGTAGGTATTCGCGAGGTCGGGTTGCTTGAAAAATGTTCCGGCTTTGATTGGTTCGCCATTCGCGAAAAACACCGCGCGCGATGATTCATATGCAGCCATTTCCTGCGCAACTGAATTCAATCGGCCGGCGTAGCTCGGTTTCACGACGAACCCATTTTCAGCGATTTCCGCCGCGGGCAGAATGAGGTCGCGCAACGATTTTTTGCCGTAATGACGCGCGGCGAAATCGAATGCGGCCAGTTCGCCGGGAGCGCCGCTGGCGAGCGGGCCGGTCTGGCTGAGTTGCGTGTCGCCTTTGCCATCGCGCACGAACATATCGCGCGTGGCTTTTGCGGGCGCGGTTTCGCGGCCATCAATCGCGAAATTCCGTCCATCGGCAAGATGGATGAGCATGAAACATCCGCCGCCAATGCCAGAATCCGGCGTGTCCACCACGCCGAGCGTGAGCCCGACGGCTATCGCCGCATCCACGGCGTTGCCGCCGGATTTGAGCACGTAAACGCCCGCTTCGGTCGCCATCGGGTCCACCGAGGCCACGACGCCATGTAGGAAAACAATTTGGCTCGAATCCGAAGCGTGAAGCGGCGTGGCCGTCAAGAAGGCTGCGGCAACGATCGCGATAAGTTTTGAAAGCCTTTCGCCCATAAATGGATTCTCTGTGATAAACCTTCGCCAGCTTTTCCGCCATCCCAAAAAATCTACCCATGCAAAAAGTATTCTGTTAAAGAACTGCGCAAATGAAAATCGCCCAATTCGGACTCGGGCCCATCGGCATCGAAACCCTAAAACTCGCCGCGACAAAACCCTGGGCAGAAATCGTCGGCGGCATTGACATCGATCCTGCCAAAGTCGGCAAAAGTCTCGCTGACCTTACCGGCCTGCCCATGCTCAACGACGCGCGCGTGCACCGTTCGCTGGACGAACTGCTCGCTGTCGCGCGGCCCGACGTGGTGTTCCACACGTCCGTTTCGAAGATAAAACTTGCCGGCGAACAGATAGAACCGATGGCTCAAAAAGGCATCAGCGTCGTTTCGTCATGTGAAGAACTGCTTTTTCCAAAACTGCGCGATCCCGCCATGGCGGCACGATTGGATGCAATGTGCGTCCGGCACGGCGCGCGCGTGCTCGGCACCGGCGTCAATCCGGGGTTCGTGATGGACGTGCTGCCGGTTTGTTTGACTGGTGTTTGCAGTTCGGTCAAGGCCGTGCATGTGCAACGGGTTGTGAATGCCACAACGCGACGCGGGCCGTTGCAGAAAAAAATCGGCAGCGGACTTGCGCCCGCAGAATTTGAGCGTTTGTTCCATGAAGGTAAGGCGGGACACGCTGGATTGCAGGAATCCATCGCGCTCATTGCGCATTGCCTCGGTTGGAAAATTTCGCACCTGACCGAAACGTGCAAAGCAGTCGTTGCCGACCACGACATCCGCACGCCGCATGTAGAAGTGAAAAAAGGGCAAACGCGCGGCTTGCATCAGCACGGCCAAGCATCCGTCAATGGCCGCGTTTGCATTACCCTCGATTTGAAAATGTATTTGGACGCGCCCGATCCGCACGACAGTTGCCAGATCGAAGGCGAACCGCCGTTGAACATGACCATCCCCGGCGGTGTGGCTGGTGATTCGGCGACGGTGTCGGCGCTCGTCAACGCCGCGCCACGCATTTTGAAAGCGCCTCCGGGATTATTATTGATGACCGATATCGCCGTGCCGAGCTACGCGTGATCCGCAAGCCTTGATGATCCACCTGCGCGTAACCATCTTTACGCCAGATGCGTCCTGTTGGATGAGCATGAACAATTTTTTTCAAACGCTGCTTTTACCATTTTTGGCCGCGCTCCTCATTCTTCAATCAACCACTGCTGTTCGCGGCGCCGAAACGGCTTCCATTGCCGCCGAACGCCTCGGCTGGCAAATGGCCATTCATCAGCGGACGTTTCAGAAGTACAACCTCTTCGATTCGATGGACAAAACGGTTTCGCTCGGCCTCAAATACATGAGCTTCTCGGCAAACATCATGCTCGATGGCACCAATTCCATTTCCATCCTGAAACTTTCCGACGACCAAATCCGCTCCATCAAGGAACGTGCCGCGGCCAAGGGCATCACATTCGTCAATGCCTACGTGCCATTACCCGCTGATGAAACAGAGTGCCGCAAATCTTTTGAGTTCGCGCGCAAAATGGGCCTCGACTTGCTCGTTGGCGAACCGGGACCAGAGGCATTGGACACGGTCGAAAAACTCTGCAAGGAATACAACGTGCGGGTCGCCATTCACGATCATCCGAAACCTTCGCGTTATTGGAACCCGCAAAATGTGCTGAATGCCATCAAGGGCCGCAGCCCGTTGCTGGGCGCCTGCGCGGACACCGGCCATTGGGTGCGTTCAGGTTTGGATCCGGTCGACTGCCTCAAACAACTGGAAGGCCATATCTTCGTGCTTCATTTCAAGGACCTGAACGAGAAAAACCGTCAGGCGCACGATGTGCCCTGGGACACGGGCGTCGGCAATTGCAAGGGGATGATGGAAGAGCTGAAACGTCAGCATTTTCACGGCGCGTTTTGTGCCGAATACGAATACCATTGGGAAACTTCAATGCCGGAACTGGCCCAATGCGTGAAATTTTTCAATCAAACTTGCGGTGAACTCGCACCGCGGCCGCGAGTCCAATAAGGCATTTCCTCAATGCGAATTGGCAGGAGCATCCACGGATTGCGCGAGCGAATTGGTGCTGCCATGCAAGACGCGGATGGGTGAAGGCAAATCGTTCGCATTCCAACCGCCGCCCAGCGCCGTGATGAGTTGCACGGTATCGGTCATTTGTTGCGAGCGCAATGTGACGGCGGTTTGCTGATTGTTCAGGAGGCTCACTTCCGCGGTGATGACATTCAAGTAGCTGTTGATTCCCAAGCGATACCGTTCGACTGCGAGATCGACATTTCTTTGCGCGGCCTGGACGGCGCGGTCCTGTTGTGCGATTTGCATCGACAGCACGCGCAAGCCCGACAAGTCGTCCTCAACCTGCTGAAAAGCGGTCAACGCGGTCTGGCGATAATTGGCAACATCCGCGCGATAAGTCGCCCAGGCCTGCTGGGTCGCGGCGCGGCGACGGCCCGCGTCAAAAACCGTTTCCGCCAGTGACGCGCCGGCTGACCAATAAAAGCTCGACGCTTTTAATAAATCCACGAGCTTCGTGTTTTCAAATCCCGCGCCGCCGGTCAAATTGAGCGTTGGAAAAAAGGCCGCGCGCGCCACGCCGATGCTGGCGTTGCCCTGGGCGACGGTGCGTTCCGCGGCGGCAATGTCCGGACGCCGTTCGAGCAATTGCGAAGGGAGGCCTATCGGGACATTGGGCACAATGATTTGGTTGGTGGACGGTTTGATTGAAAATCCGGAAGCGGGCCGGCCGATTAACATGGCGATGGCGTGTTCCAATTGAGCGCGCGTGATGCCAAGGCCGGTTGACTGCGCCAGCGCGGTTTCCAGCGTCGCTTCCGCCTGCGCGACGTCCAGCTCGGATTGGATGCCGGTCCTGGCGAGTGTTCTGGTCAATTCAAGCGATTGTTGGTAATTGGTGACGGTGGTGGTGAACACCCGGATCAATTGGTCCTGCGCGCGCAATTGAAAATAATCCGCGGCCAGCTCGGCCTGCGCGCTGAGCCGGAGGTTCGCCACCTGCGCGGCGCTGGCCTGGGCTGCGTAAGTATTGGCGCGAACAGTATTGCGGATGCTGCCCCACAAATCAGGTTGCCACGAGGCATCCGCAGGCAGATTGAAAGTGGTGAACGCCGATGAGGAGGATGCCCCATTGATGTTCG
>DASRBR010000089.1:0-15420 GCA_035653495.1 Verrucomicrobiia bacterium | reverse complement strand
AGCATTTCGCAAAAAAGCGCGGTTACGTTTTGAAACGCTTGAACCAGATGGGCATCACCGTGGATGCCGAGCCCACCGGCGCGTTTTATGTCTGGGCGAACCTATCGCATCTGCCCAAGCCGCTCAACGATGGCATGAAATTTTTCCGCGAAGGATTGAAGGAGAAAGTCATTATCGTCCCCGGCGTTTTCTTTGACGTGAACCCGGGAAATCGCCGTGCGCACGGGCGTTACACGAATTATTGCCGCATCAGTTTCGGTCCGGAAATGCAGCGGTTGGAGACGGGATTGGATTCGCTGGAACGGGTGATCAAGAAGTTTCGGAAGTAGATTTGTCAGACCTGCTCAATCGCCAGATGGGCACTCAATCCAGTGAAATCGTTTTTGTCCAAGGTGAGCAATTTTTTTGCGCCGGATTTTTCCGCAGCGATGGCGTGGATATAATCGTGGACGCGGCCGCCCCGGACACCCATTTGCCGCGCTTTCTTCAAAGCTTCGACAATTTCTTTGCCGGTCAAGTCCACAAATTCGAGATATTCAACTAATTTTTCGATGGAGCTGGCGGCCTGGTCCGGGCTCACGCGAAGCAGAAATCTGCCGCCAGTCAGTGTGGAAAATATTTCTGTCAGGCTGTGCGTCCTGGTGATCGCGCCTTCATTTTTGAGTCGATCATGCAGCTCTTGGTCGAGGTGAGTCTCGACGAGGGCAGAGGCGTCCCAATAAGCTTTCATCGGGAATCACGATCGGCGCGAATCGCGGCCACAATGTCCTTACGGCTGATCTTTACTCCATCTGGAAAGCGAAAGGAGCCATCCGGCCTGCGAACAAGCTTTACCACGGGCACTTCATCCTCAATTGGTTTGAGAGGCGTGAGCTTGACCGTTTCACCGGAGAGTTCCCAAGCATAAACCTGCCCCGGCTTGAACGCGGGGATTCGCACCCGAAGTTTGTTGTCCACAACGACTGTCTTCATGGTAGGAATTTCCCACAAATCCTCGCCAAGTTCAACAGTTTTTAGGGCAGTATCATGCTTGCCGTTCCTTCAGCCCAGCGTCAGCACAATCTTGCCGCGCGTGTGACCGTGCTGGCTCATCTCAAGCGCTTTTCGCGCTTCGTGCAACGGAAGGACGGTGTCCACATGCACACGTACCTGGCCGCTCACGACGAGTTTCGCGATTTTCTCCAGCTCGTCGCCGCGATTATGGTCGCTCCGCACGAAAACCCCGCGCAAGCCATGGTTCGTCGCGGCTTCGTTGGATGGCGGTTTGACAAGTGAAACCAAAATCCCGCCGCGTTTCAGCACGCTCCAGGAACGTTCCTGCGTCTCGCCGCCGACGGTGTCCAACACCACGTCCACGTCCTTTACCAGGTCCTCGAACCGGCATTCATGGTAATCGATGAATTCATCGACGCCCAGTTCGCGCAGGTAATGTTCGTTCTGCACGGACACCGTGCCGATGACATAGGCGTCCTTCCATTTCGCGAATTGCACCGCGAAACCGCCCACGCCGCCCGCCGCCGCATGGATTAGGACGCGTTGGCCCGCTTGCAATTCCGCCTTGTCGAACAACGCCTGCCACGCCGTCATGGAAGCGATCGGCAACGCAGCCGCATGAATGAAATCCAGCGTCACGGGCTTGTGTGCAAGTTGCGAAACGCCGGAAACGGCATATTCAGCGAACGCGCCGCTTTCATCCGCCACGGTGCCGAAGACTTGATCGCCGATCTGAAACTCGTTCACGCCCGGCCCGAGTGCTTCGACGGTCCCGGCGATGTCGGAGCCGAGAATTTGCGGCAAAGGCGATGCGCCCAGCCAGCCTTCGCGAATTTTCCAGTCCACCGGGTTTACTCCCGCCGCGTGGACGCGCACCAGCACCTGGCCGGAACCGGGTTCGGGCCGCGGCACGTTTTCATAACGCATCACGTCCGGGCCGCCAAAATCGTGGATGCAAATCGCGTTCATTGTCCCTGCCATTGTCATCGTTGCCATAAAATCTTCTCCTTTCGAAAAACAACTTAGCACCGAGTAAGAGACATTCAATCTGGGAAACATTTTACTCATGAGGAGCGCGGACAGCCATGTCCGCGTCAGATTAGTCGCGCTTGAATTTCGCGGGCAAGCTGCCCGCGCTCCACACGCAAAAAAAATCGAAACGGCGCGAACTTTTCAGCCCGCGCCGTTTCTCTTGGATACTAGTAAAACGATCGCTGCGGCCGCTTACTTGGTCGGCACAGTGGCGATGGTCTGCAGGATGCGGCTGGCAATCTTGTAAGGATCGCCCTGCGAATTCGGACGGCGATCTTCGAGATAGCCCTTGTAGCCGTTGTTGACAAAGCTGTGCGGAACGCGCACGGAAGCGCCGCGGTTCGCGATGCCGTAGTTGAACTTGTCGATGGACTGCGTTTCATGCAGGCCGGTGAGGCGCAGATGATTGTCGGGGCCATAGACGGCGATATGTTCGTTCTTGTATTTGTCGAACGCATTCATCAGCCGTTCGAAATACTTTTTGCCGCCGACCTCGCGCATGTGTTTGGTCGAAAAGTTCGTGTGCATGCCCGAACCGTTCCAATCCACGTCCTTGCCCAGCGGTTTGCAATGCCAGTTGACGTCCACACAATATTTTTCGCCCAGGCGCATCATGAGATAACGGGCCATCCACATCTGGTCGGCAGCGGTCTTGGAGCCTTTGCCGAAGATCTGGAATTCCCACTGGCCCTTGGCGACTTCAGAATTGATGCCTTCATGGTTGATGCCGGCGTAAAGGCAGAGATCGAGATGCTCCTCAACAATCTGGCGGGCAAGGTTGCCGACGTTTTTGTAGCCGACGCCGGTGTAATATTCGCCCTGGGGCGGAGGGAAGCCGCCACCTTTGGGAAAGCCGAGTGGAGCGCCGTCCTGGTAAAGGAAATATTCCTGCTCGAAACCGAACCAGGCGTCCGGGTCGTCGAGAATCGTTGCGCGGGCGTTGCTGGGATGCGGGGTCTTGCAATCGGGCATCATGACTTCGCACATCACCAACGCGCCGTTGGTGCGCGTCTTGTCGGGATAGATCGCGACCGGTTTCAACATGCAATCCGAGCTGTGGCCTTCGGCCTGGCGCGTCGAGCTGCCATCGAAGCCCCAGATCGGGAGCTGTTCCAATGTCGGGAAAGAATCAAATTCCTTGATTGTGGTTTTACCGCGGAGGTTGGGGACGGGTTGATATCCATCCAGCCATATGTATTCGAGTTTATATTTAGCCATGTGCTTGATTGTTGTTAAACGGCCAATTGATTAATGCGATCACACCAGGCAAACGCCCGGCCAGAATCGAGTTTCTGGATTTCAGCAGAGACGATGCCAAGCAGCAAGCGATTTCAGGCGGATAGGGAGTGGAATCGTTATTACCCAATGTTGACGGGCAAATGCGCATGTCAGCACTTTTAACCTTGCGCAAATTTTCTTAATAATTTGTTTATTTTTATTGGCGAAATTTGACCACGCTGAACAAGATGCGACCGTATCCGTCCGGCCAAACGCTCTGCAAACAGCTTTTCACAAAGTCTGGAATACGGCATAATTGGCATCGGCCTATGTTGAACGTCAAAGACACGCTTCGTTCCACGGTGAATCTCACCTTCGACGGGCGTGTCATCAAAACGTATCACGGGCCGGATGCGTTGGAACGGCTGGAGCGCGAAACGAAAATCCTGCGCCATCTCGAAGCGCGGGGATGCAATTTTGTGCCGCGCCTGATTGAGGTCAATCGGGAAAAAAAACGCATCATCACCACCAATTGCGGCAGCCGCATTGAACATCTCGATGAAGCGCGCCGGCGCGAACTTTTCTCCGAGCTGCAACAATACGGTGTTCGGCACGATGATCCCGACATGCGCAATGTCACCTATCGCCAATCCGACGGACGCTTTTGCCTGGTTGATTTTGAGCTGGCGTCGTTTATTCATGGGCACCACCACAATTCGCACTGAAGAATCAATATGAATACCCAAAAGCGGTTACAAAGTTACAAGGTTGCATCGTTACAAGGGCGGATTATTGCAAGCAATGTAACCATGTAACTATTTAACCTTGTAACCACCTGCACCCATGTTCCATTTTCCCCAACCCGCGCGAACGCTGAAATGGTACGGATGGACGGACCGCGGCAAAGTCCGACCGGTAAACGAAGACGCGTTCATGGGACTGCGTTTTGATGCGAAGGAAATCCATCATCTTGGGCGTTTCGGAAAAGCCTCCATGGAAAAGATGGACTTTGCGTTCGCCGTGAGCGACGGCATGGGTGGCGCTGCCGCGGGAGAATATGCCAGCCGGGTCACGGTGGAAAAAATTGCTTCGTTGCTGCCGCGCTCATTTCAAAATTCGGCGTCAGGCCTGGAAACTGGTTTCGAGGACTTGTTGACGGAAATTTTTGGCGAAATCCATCGCGCGCTGACTTATCTCGGCGGCAGTTATGAGGAATGCTTCGGGATGGAAGCCACCTTGAGCCTTTGCTGGTTCACACCCGGCTGGCTTTATTTCGGTCACATCGGTGACAGCCGGATTTATTATCTGCCCGCAAAGGGCAAGGGACTCAAACAGCTCAGCCACGACGATACGCATGTGGGCTGGCTGCTGCGCCAGGGCCAGATCAATGAACGCGAAGCGCGCACGCATCCGCGCCGGAGCGTGCTGCAAAAAGCGTTGGGCGGCTCAAACCAGTTCGTCAATCCACAAGTCGGCGCGGTGGGTTACGACGCCGGAGACATGTTCCTGCTTTGCACGGACGGCCTTGTAGAAGGACTGTACGACCAGCGCGTGGCGGAGTTGTTGAAACCGGCGAAGCTGGCTGGCAAAAATGCCAATCCCGCGCGGCGATTGGTCGATGCCTCCCTGGAACACGGCGGTCATGACAACATCACAGCGCTGGTGGTCCAGGTCATCTAATCAGCGCGCAAGACGGAAACACGAACGTTCAACATCGAACATCGAATGCCCAACCATCGGACTTTTAAAGCAGGCTGGCGGAATCCTGGTCAAGGAACATGGTCGCTTGTGGTTGTTTGCGAAGGAAGGAAGCCGGGCACGCGGTGCTGATGGGGCCGTGCAATGCGGCTTTGACGGCTGCGGCTTTTCGTTTTTCGGGCGCGATGCAGAGCATTTTTTTAGCCGAACAAAGGATCGGGATCGTGAGCGTGAGCGCGTATTGCGGCACGGCGTTCACGTTCGCAAAATGGCCTTCGCCGACCTGTTGCATGCGGCAGGCTTCGTCGAGCTTCGCGATTTTGACGGAGCGCGGGTCTTCGAAATCGGCGACAGGCGGATCGTTGAAGGCTATGTGGCCGTTTTCGCCGACGCCGAGGCAGCAGAGGTCAATCGGCTGCGCGCGCAGCAAGGCGGTGTAACGATCGCATTCGTCCATTGGCAGCAAGGCGTCGCCTTCGAGGTAATGAAACACGCGCGCCTTCACACGGCTGGCAACGCGTTCGCGCATGTAAAGGCGAAAGCTCGCCTTGTGATCGCCGGAGATGCCGAGATACTCGTCCATGTGAAAGAGCGTGATTTTCGGCCAATCCACGCCGCCGATACGGATGAGTTCCTCAAGAAATTTGATCTGTGAATTGCCGGTGGCGAGGATGACGGCAGCGGAACCTTTCGCCGCAAGCACTTCGCGCAAATACGCCTGCGCAATGCGCGCGACGTCTTGCGAGAGCTCGGCTTGGCTAGAATAAATGTGGACAGGGAGTGCGTCGGCCTTGAAAGTTTTGATCGGTGAAGAAGGTTTTGTAGCAGTCACGGTACTCATTCTGGTTTTGATTTTGGAAGGACGAGAGTAGGAAAAGGAAGGAGCATATGTAAATACCCAAGTACCCAATTACCCAAATACCCAAAAAGGCAACTCGAACTGTTCGAGACAGCACGAACAGAATCGTCAGAATGTGATAGTGAAGATGTCGGACGATTTTAAATTCCGAACATTCTGTGAATTCTGTCAAAATCCCCATTGAGTGCTTGGGATTTCTTTGGGTACTTGGGTATTTGGGTGCTTGGGGATTTTTACGCCGTTGTTTACACTGTTCCCGTGAGAACATTGATCATCGGTTGCGGTTACGTGGGCACGGCATTGGGCGCGGAGCTTGCGCGGCAGGGGCATGAAGTTTTCGGCGTGCGGCGAGCCAACGAAAACGCGGATGAATTGCAGAACGCGGGAATCAAGCCGCTGATCGCGGACGTGACGAAGCCGGCGGAATTGGCGGCATTGCCGGGACCATTCGACTGGGTGGTGAATTGTGTTTCTTCAACGCGCGGTGGCGTTGAGGAATATCGGGCGGTTTACCTGGAGGGAACGCGAAATCTCATCGAATGGCTGGCTGCCGCGCCGCCGAAAAAATTCGTCTATACCAGCAGCACGAGCGTCTATGGGCAGACGGATGGTTCGGCGGTGAAGGAATCAAGCCCGACCGAACCGGCGAGCGAAACGAGCCGCGTGCTGGTCGAGACGGAAAAGCTTTTGCTGGATGCCGCGCAGCAAAAAAAAATTCCGGCGGTCATATTGCGCGTCGCGGGCATTTATGGGCCGGAACGCGGGCATTTGTTCCTGCAATATCTGAAGAACGAGGCGAAAATTGCCGGGAAAGGCGAGCGCATCATCAACATGATCCATCGCGATGATTTGGTCGGTGTCATCATCGCCGCATTGAAGAATGGGCGTCCGGGCGAGATTTACAACGCAGTGGACGACGAGCCGGTGGCCCAGATCCATTTTTTTCGCTGGCTTTCCGAGACGTTGGGAAAATGGATGCCGCCCTTCGCCACGGAGGAGGAAAACGCGGAGCGCAAACGCGGTTTGACGAACAAAAAAGTGCAAAATCGCCGGCTCAAGATGGAACTGGGCTATCAATTTAAGTATCCGAATTTCCGCAAAGGTTACACTGCGGAGATCCAGCGGCTGGACAACGCTGGATTGCTCAACATCAAGCCCGAACCGCGGGATTGATTCAGAATTAAATGGGAAAATTTGTAGCGCAGACATTCTTGTCTGCAGTATCGCAGGCTTTCCAGCCTGCGACCTATCCGCTTCGCCGACAAGAATGTCGGCGATACAGCAGGCAGGAATGCCTGCGCTACCGGTCCTCCCACTCTTGCCCTATTCCATCATTCGGACGGTTTAACCATATTTAAATTAAAAGATGGACTTTTGATGACTACTGTTGTAGGTAAGACGCAAGAAATCGCGCAGGCGATGACGTGATTTGATCATGGCGCAAATTCCAGTCATATCGGAAGCGGAATGGAAAGTGATGAAGGTCCTTTGGGCCAGTTCACCGCTTTCCGCCATGGAGATTTATACGACGCTCGCTGAAACGGAAGACTGGCATCCGAACACGGTCAAGACGCTGTTGAGCCGCTTGCACAAGAAAAAAGCGGTCGGCATCGAGAAGGTAAAGAACCTTTATTTATACCGTCCGCTGGTCTCGGAAGCCGATTGCGTGAAGACCGAGAGCGAATCGTTTTTGCACCGCGTGTTCGGCGGCTCGGTCAAGCCGCTGCTGATGCATTTCATGGAAAAGGAATCGTTGTCATCCGAGGATTTGGATGAATTGCGCAAAATTTTGCGCCAGCGCGGCAAATAATTTTGTCGCGACATAATAATTTTTTAAGACGCCAAGGAGGTGGGGATTTTTTAGTTTCCGGTTGGATCAAGTCGCCGAGTGATAACCCTCTTCGCCGTGTTCGGCCAGATCGAGCCCGGCGTTTTCAACTTCGCGTGAAACGCGCAAGCCAACAACGGCTTTCACCGCATACGCAATAATGGTGGTGCCGATGACCGCGAGCGTGAGCGTCACGCCGATGGCCTTAAGTTGCTCGACCCAAAGCATATGGCCGGAAACGAGCTTCGCAAGGCCGTTGGTGACCGCCGGCCCGCTGCTCAAATTAACATTCACGGAACTTGTCGCAAAAAAACCAGTGAGTAATGCGCCCATGGTCCCGCCAATCGCGTGCACGCCGAAGGTATCCAGCGCGTCGTCATAACCGAACATGGCTTTCAACTTCCACACGGCAAAGAACGGAACCAGTCCGGCGAAGATGCCGATGGCTATTGCGCCGTTCGCATTCACAAAACCGCACGCCGGCGTTATGACGACCAGTCCGGCGACTGCCCCGGAACAAAAGCCAAGAACGCTGGGCTTGCCGCGCAGCACATATTCCGCCATGCCCCAAACGAACGAGCCCACCGCCGTCGCCAGCGTCGTTGTCATGAACGCGTTGGCGGCGATGACGTCGGCGCCGACAGCGCTGCCCGCGTTGAAGCCGTACCAGCCCACCCAAAGCATCCCGGTTCCAACCATGCAGAGCACCATGCTGTGCGGCGGCATCGGTTCGCGTCCGAATCCGATGCGCTTGCCGAGAATCAGGCACAAAATCAAAGCCGACCAGCCGGACGACATGTGAACGACCGTTCCGCCTGCGAAGTCAATCGCGCGAACGGTTGCGTTGGGATTTGCGACACCGTTCATCCAGCCGTCCACGCCCCAAACCATGTGCGCCAGCGGGAAATAGACGACGAACATCCAGCAGGTCATGAAAATAAGGATGGCCGAGTAACGCATCCGTTCGGCAATCGCGCCCACGATCAACGCCGGCGTGATGATGGCGAACATGAGTTGATACATGCAATAAACGTTGTGCGAAACCCATGGGCCATAATCGCCGGGTAATGAATCAACGCCATTCAGAAATTTCCAATTCAACGCGCCCCAAAACGGCGCGCCTTTGTGAAAAGTGATGCTGTAGCCGCAAATCCACCAAAGGATGGTGACCAAGCCGGCGATACCGAGGCATTGTGCCATGACCGAAAGAACGTTTTTCTCCCGCACCAAACCGCCGTAGAACAACGCCAACCCGGGCAGTGTCATGAACAACACCAGCGCCGCGCAGATCATCTGGAACGCGTTATGACCAGGACCCGGACCGGGAATTTTGCTGGAAACGGTCGCGTCGGTCGCGTTCACGCGCGAAGCGTTGTTCATGTACGCCTCCAAATCGGTGATGCGTTGTTCCCAATGGGGATCTTTCGACGCAGGGGCGGCTGCGGTGTCGGCAAAACCCTTGAAAATGGGACAGAACAGCAGTGCGATTAAGAGTGAGGATAGAAGTGTTTTTTTCATGGATGGTCGGTTCAGCCGCGGTTCATACAGCTTTTTCGCCTTTTTCTTCGGTGCGGATGCGGATGGCGTCCCTGATGTCGGAAACGAACACTTTTCCATCGCCAATCTTGCCGGTCTTTGCGGCTTTTACGATGGCGTTCACGGCGTTCTCGGCCACAGAATCGGCGACAATCAATTCGATTTTGATTTTGGGCAGGAAATCAACTGTGTATTCGCTCCCGCGATAAATTTCGGTGTGGCCTTTTTGGCGGCCAAAGCCCTTGACCTCGATGACAGTCATCCCCTCGATGCCCACTTCGCCCAGGGCGTCCTTCACTTCCTCCAGTTGAAAGGTTTGATAATGGCTTCGATTTTTTTCATGTTCGCTTTGATTCTGATTTCTGGCTGGGAACGGAGACGTTTAAGGAGCGTTCCTGATCCATGCGGTGCCAGTAAATTTTGGCAGAGCATAAGGAACGCTTACCAGATTTACTACAAGAATTTTGGGCTCCTTGGAATGGAAAACGAGAGCAACGTGCTGGATGTCCAGCTTGAACAATCAGCGAGCTGAGGATGGTAAATTGTTAAAAGGTTGAAATGTTAAATACGTCGCGTGGTTACAAAAAGCTTCTCTTCATGTGACGATGTAACATTTTAACGTTGTAACGAGCCCTCAAATCGCCCTTTCTCCTTTCTCTTCGGTGCGGATGCGGACGGCTTCGTCAATCGTTGAGACAAAAACTTTGCCATCGCCAATCTTTCCCGTTTTGGCGGCCTTGATGATGGCCGAAACCGCCTGCTCGGCCAACAGGTCCGCGAGGACAACTTCAAGTTTGATTTTCGGCAAGAAATCCACGGTGTATTCGCTGCCGCGATAAATTTCCGTGTGGCCTTTTTGCCGTCCGAAGCCTTTCACCTCCACGACGGTCATGCCGTCAATGCCGACTTCCGCCAGCGCGTCTTTGACTTCTTCGAGTTTGAAAGGTTTGATGATGGCTTCGATTTTCTTCATGATCGTCTCTTGTCGTTCGAAAAGCAGTTGCTACTGGCCCATTGAGCACCTGTGATGCCAGCCAAGAAAGTCACGAGCGCGCGAATATGCAAATTATTGGAGGTGAAGCGATTCCAACAAGGCAACATTTTGAAGGCCGACGAACAACATCAACCAAGCGAAGAGCAATTTGGCCAAACTGTTTCCTTTTGACCACTCGCTTGTTCAAGCGAGAAAAAATCAACCGTGGATGACCAACTGAATATTTTCGGGAAGGTTGCGCGCGACTTCGTCCACCACGTTTCCCTTGAGCAGGCTGGCAAGGCTTTGCCGTTGCGAAGCGCCCAAAATCAAAACATCAATCCCAAGCGTCGCGGACAAATCGAGGATGGACATCGCCGGATTTTCGCTCACGGAATAGACCGGGACCACTTGCACGCCGTTTTCGCGGCCGATTTCCAACATGCCATACATGATTTCCGCGGCGCGGCGATCGTCCTGCCAGCGCGGTCGTTCGACGGAGTGAAGCTGCGCCGGTAAAGCGACGGCCAGTTCTTTCACATAAAGCACATACAACGGCCCTTTTCTCAGTTGTGCTTCTTCCAGCGCAAATCGCAGCACCGGGGTAATGCCGCGCGCGGCGACCATGATGGATTGGCCGGTGGCATCAATGTTCAAACGCAGCTTTTCCCAAAGTTGTGGTTCGACCGCTTGCGCCAATTCCCGCTTCAAAGTGACCGTTTGCAATCCGGCGCGCTTCATCGAATACGCGCGCAAGGCAAACCCGATGCCCACGACGCAAACTGCAAAAAACAATGCGGCGGGTTTCGTCTTCGCGATGGTGATTTCGATGCAAAACAACACAACGAAAGTGAATCCCATCACGGCTCGTTCATGCCAGTTGAGTCCCAGTTTTTTGTTATACCAGCAGGAACCGAGATTGACGGCGATGGCCCCCACCACGCCAATGGCATACATGTCGGCCAGCGAATCCAGGTCCGCCGTGATGAGCGCAAGCAAAAATGGCAGGGCGACCGCGATCCATAAGGGCGCGTAAGGCACGCCGTAGGAATTCAGGCGCGAAAACGCCCTCGGCATTTCGCCGTCCCGCGTCAGCATGTAAATCAATCCGATCATCGCGCTAACGGCAGTGTTCACGGCGCTCAGCAGCAACAAGCCGACAACAATGCCGATGATTGACCCCAGGAAATGTCCGAAATGGTCGCCACTCCAGCCGAGCGCGTGGTTCATGTGCGCGTCCCAGAACAACTGGCCGTAATGTTCGCCGAGAAAATTCATCATGTCTTCGTGGCGCGCTTCCAGTTCCGGTGAAAAGCTGCGCGGCATCGAAAGCATTGCCCATCCCAACAGCGCGGTGCCGAAGACAACTTCAACGGCCACAGGCGAGATGGCTTTGCGGGCGGTGCGCGAGACATCCGGACGGTCCGCCGTCGCGCCCGAGTCCAATTTGAGCACGCCAGTCAGGTTTGCGATGGCCTCCACACCGCTCAAGGCCAGGATGACGCCGACAAAGGCGACCCAGCTTTTTTTCGTGAAGAACCCCTGGGATTTCTCCATGTGTTCAAAGGTCAGGTAAGGCGCGCTCAAGCAGATGATCACTATCACCACCAGCACCATCGGAATGGCCAGCGACACGGCCACACTGCCGCTATGTTTCGGGCCGAAGTAATTGAGAAATCCGATCACCAGGAGCAGCGCCAATGTCGCTTCGCGAACATAAGACCTGGGCACACCTAGATAAATCATGGCATCCCATCCGCTCAACGCCGCGGTGACAATAAAATCTGCCAGCAGCAACAACGAACCCAGCACGGCCAGAACGCGACTTACTTCCCGCGCTGCAGAATAAACACCGCCCCCGTCGGGAAAATGTTTGCAGACGATGATGTAGTTGTAACCGACCAGACCCGTGAACGCGCAAACTGCAAGGATGATGGGAAATGAAGAGAATTGGGCCGCCATGAAGGCGAACCCGATCACATACGCCTTGCTTGTGCCCCAGTCTCCGTAAAGAAACGCGGCGGCGCGCGCCCAACCCACATTGCGCGGACGATGAACTCCCACTTCAGCCATTAACTTCTCCTTTCGTGGAAAAGGGGCGTCGCGCTGGCGTTGATTCGGGATTTCGGCCGACAAAAAAAGTGTCTGCGCATTTTGACCGCGTATGTGAACGCAAAAGAACGCTGGAGTCAAATACAGTTTTGGATAGGAGTTTGCTTGTTTAAACACCGGGGGAGGGTTCGTCCAGTAACTTTCGGGAAGACTTGCCGCGTCTAAACAATTCGCAAGAAGTTGTTGCTACTTAAGCTCGAGTGGCAGGGTGTTGCCGTTGATTTTCAGAACGGCGCTGGTTTGGGTCGCCTCGGCCAAAGTCACTTCCATCTTTCCGGACGAAGTATCGACAGTCGAAGTTTCGCCGACTTGCAACGAGTAAGTCCTGACTCCCGTGCCAATCATCACCGTCAGATTGCCAGCGGTTCCCATGATTCCTTTCAGGCTGAATGCATCGGCAACTTTCTTCGGCAACGCCGGAATGGAAACCGGCGCGGGTTGCGCGTTGGTCTCGATGGCGACTTGCTTTTTTACAGTCGTGGAAACTGGGTCGTTGGTGTCCTGGTCGGTTTTGGACGGAGCAGCCTTTGGCAACCTGCCGTTGATCTCGTCGTCGCTGAGACCGCCGGCGGTGATCAAGCGCATGATCGAAGATTGCGCATGGTTGCGCGCATAGGCACTTACTTGAAACGGTATCGCGCTGATGATGCAAATCTGCATCAAAAACATCACCGCGTAGGAAATCACAACGGTGAACCGCACATCCACAAAATGCGCGCGGGTCATCCTGATGACAGTGAAAATAAGGACGCCGACCGCCAATGCATGAGCGCCGATGGGAACCGGAAGCATGTCGCACACGCTGGCTAGAGCGGCACAAAGGATGATGCCGGGGATCGTGTAATTCAGGTTTTGAATGCGCAGCAGGATCCAAAGGGAAATCGTGAGAAGAACCAGGCGCGTAGAGAAATAAACCAGCAACGGAAGCAGCCACGGCAGGCTCTCCACGAACATCGTCACATATTTATGCGGAATCAATTGATGCATCACGCTTGAATGGAGCAGAAAAGATACCAGCGGAAATCTGCGGGTTTACGCGCGTTTCGAAGGGATTTGTGGCCTAAATCAGGACACTCCAAAAGATTTGCCGCAATTGACACTTTCGCATTTATTCGTGTAGTTTTCGTGCATGGGCAAAACTATCACCATTGAAGACGACGCATATAACATTTTGCGTTCGTTAAAGCAGGGCCCGGGCGATTCATTTACCAAGGTGATTCGTCGGCATATTCATGTGCCCGCCAAAAAAAATGCGGACCTTTTGGAGCACTATGAATCTCAGCCTGTGCCAGATGTGGATTGAGAACTGCTGGAGCGTATTCGGAAGGAACGTGGGCGCAGGTCTGGAGGCCGCAATAACTGATTGCGGACACAACTTTTTTGATCCACTTCCTGGAGGAGGGCCGCGCAAGGCGTCGAGAGCCCGCGCGTTGCGCTAATTGCAAACCATCGCAGACGCGAATCAATCCGGACCTCCATTATTAACATTGGCGAAATTGCGGTTTCTTTTCCAAATTCGGCCGCAGCCTGGGAATATTTTCAAAAATTCACCATTTACCGGCTCACATCCGGGGTCGTGGATGCAGCCGCGGACATTGACCGCGAACTGATGCGCACCGGCCTGCGTTTGGGTGAAAACGATAATTGGATAGCCGGTTTTGCCCGTTATTATCGCGAGCCGCTTATCAGCCAGGATGCCGCGTTTGACAGGGTCCAAGGTCTGAGGCGCATTAGCTATTAATGATTGAGAAATTGAAAATGGTCGAGGCGGTGAGATTTGAACTCACGACCTTCTGGTCCCAAACCAGACGCGCTACCAAGCTACGCTACGCCTCGAACAACCGCAGCTAATAATCCCTAAAAAGCTCCGCAGCGCAATCTCTTTTCTTCTGCAGTTTCACAATTGCCTTCTGTCTTGCCAAAGCCTTTGCGCAATTGCATTTTGGTGCCATGCAATCCCATGAGTTATTGAAGGAAGTCTTCCAGAAATGCAGCGCCAAACAAGTCGCTGCCGAGTTGGGCCTTTCGCTTTCCATGATTTACAAATGGGCCGAACCGCCCGACCCCGCCGCAGGCAGCGGGACGGTCAATCCCCTCGATCGAATCGACGCATTGCAACGTTGCAGCGCCGATCCGCGCATCGTCCAGTGGATCTGCCATCGCGCCGGCGGTTTTTTCATCAAAAATCCCAAGACCAACAACGCGCATCCCGCCTTCCTCATCCCGGCAACGAACGAAATCATCCAGGAATTCGCCGACCTGCTCGCCGTCATCGCCACCGCCGTCAAGGACAGCCAAATCACGCCCGCCGAAGCGGAAGACATCCGCGGCCGCTGGGAAGAATTGAAATCGGTCACCGAAGGGTTCGTGCAATGCTGCGAAAAGGGCAATTTCCGCCCGCTGAAAACGGACCCTTCCGGTTCGGCTTCCGTCCCCAAAATTGAGCCCGATCCCCGACACTCCGCGCGGAAATGAAATCTCTCAAAACGGCGCTGCTCTGTTTTTTGGGCATCGCATTGGCCGCGCATTCGCCCGCTGCGGAAATCATCACCAGCGACGTCTGCGTTTATGGCGGCACTTCGGGCGGCGTGGTTGCAGCGGTTGAAGCGGCGCGGCTCGGCAAAAAAGCGGTGATCGCGGAGTTTGGTTTTCATCTCGGTGGGATGACTTCCGGTGGGCTGAGCCAGACGGACATCGGCAACAAGGCGGCCATTGGCGGGATTTCGCGCGAATTTTACCGGCGCATCGGCCAGCACTACGGCAAACCGGAGCAATGGACGTTCGAACCGGGCGTCGCCGAAAATATTTTCTTCCAAATGCTCAACGAGGCGAAAGTGCCGGTTTATTTTCATCAGCGGCTCGCGTCAGTCAAAAAGGAGCGCGGACGCATCGTGGAGATCACGATGGAAAGCGGGAGGATTTATCGCGCGAAAATGTTCATCGACGCCAGTTACGAAGGCGACTTGATGGCGCGCGCCGGGGTGTCATACACCGTTGGCCGCGAATCGAACGCGCAATACGGCGAGACGCTCGACGGCATACGCGGCAACACGCCCAAACATCAATTCATCATCGCAGTTGACCCTTACAAGAAGCCTGGCGATCCGGCCAGCGGCTTGTTGCCATTCGTCCAATCCGGCGAACTCGGCACCCCCGGCGCTGGAGACCGTT
>DASRBR010000088.1:0-4361 GCA_035653495.1 Verrucomicrobiia bacterium | reverse complement strand
GATGTCCGCTCGGACGGCGCGGCGCGCCGTCCCTACCGGAATCATTTGCCCAATACGTAAAATACCAAATCAACACCCACGCCAGGCTCCCCAAACCGGTCGCATAAAATGCAAAACGCCAGTTCATGGCCTGCATGAGCCAGACCATCAACGCCGGCGTCGCCGCAAAACCAAGGCGCAGTCCGCAACTATACAGACCCGTCACCTTGCCGCGTTCCTGCGGTTCGAAAGTATTGTTGGTGATCTTCGCGCTCGTCGGAAAACTTGCCGATTCTCCCACGCCCACTCCCGCGCGCGCGAAAATGAGATGCCAAAAATTTCCCGCCAACCCGGTGACCGCCGAGCAGATGGACCAGAGAAACGCGGCCCAGCCGAGGGCGCGTTTCGCGCCGACTTTGTCCGCAAGCCAACCGGCGGGAACGTTCATGAGCATGTAAAACCAGAAGAACGCCGAAAGCACGATGCCCATCTCCCACTCCTGAAGTTTCAAGTCCTTCATCAGCACCGGCGCGGCGGTGGAAAGGCTGGCGCGATCAATCGCGTTGATGAACGTCCCGCTGAACAACAGGAAGACAATCCACCAGCGTGGCGAAACTTTGCGCATCAACGATGATTAGCCGGAGAGCCGAGCCAGTGCAAGGATGTGAACCAAAGATGGACGCGTTTTCATTCTCTTTGAAGCCTCTTTGTGCGTTCCAGGCCTGAAAGGCCGGCATGTTAAAGCCCAGGGCAAGCGCAGCGCCGCCCTGGGTACAAGTCGCAAACAAATCAAGCCCTGAAAGGGCGCAACAAACTCTCCTTCAAATCCAATTTGTTACGCCCCTTCAGGGCTTACCATTCTCCCGTCTGTGACCTGGGCCTGCGCTCGCTTTGCTCGCTCCAGCCCAGGCTGTCATAAGGCGGGCTTTCAGCCCTCCTGCACAGGTGCAGGTCTCATCAGCCTTCGCCTGCTTCGCGATTTTCGAGCGATACTAAACCTTAGCTGCAGTTTTCATTCTTTTATCTTGGGTGCAGGCTCCGCCTGCTTGTAGGAAAAATAGTTTTTTTCACGCATGCCAAAAACGCACTTTTTTGAAAAACAGCAAACCCGCATAAACATTGCTCGAAACGCGCTTTTTTCTCAACCATTAGTAAAACTAAAATCTTTTGTCAAACCTACGGTACGTTTCATTTTTCGCGGATGCGCGTGATTGAATGGAAGCATTATGCAAAATGTAATGCTGAAAAATGAGGATGTGATTGAGAATGAAAATCCCAACGCAAACCCCGGCCCCGAACCAGTTCCCGACTGGGGCCAACTGGTCTTTCGGCCATACCAGATACCCATCTTTCTCGACCATCGTTCGGGCATCGTCATCCTTCATTGGGCGCGGCAAATCGGCAAATCGTATATTCTTGCGGCATGGGCAGTCCGCCGCCTGATGTTCAAGCCCGGTGGTCGGTTGGTGACCGTCCTGTCCAACTCGCGCGAAAACGGCGCGGAATTCTTGCTCAAATGCGCCGAGATTTGCCGCCTCGTCAAAATGCCCTGCTCGACGGAGGTTGGCTCGCCGGGACAGGAAACGTTCGAAGATTTGCGGATGGAACTGCGCATGCCGGCCTATGGCAAGATTGGCCGCATCAAGGTGCTCGCCGCCAATCCACGCACCGCGCGCGGTTTTTCCGGCGACCTCATCCTCGATGAATTCGCCTTTCACGAGGACAGCGCCGCCATCTGGGCCGCCGCCGAACCCATCCTTGCCGCCAACAAGAATTTTCTTTGTCGCATCGCCTCCACCGGCAACGGCAGGCACAATTATTTTTATAAAATGGCCCATGGCGCGCCTTCGTTCTATTCCATTGAAAATGAAAACATCGAACAACCAACTTCGAACATCGAACATCCAAGTGAAAAGAAAAAAGGAAACATCGAACATCGAACATCGAACGCCGAACATCGAACGGGAAGCGAACCCACGGCTGTTCCCAATTCGGCGTTGGGCGTTGGATGTTCAGCGTTCGATGTTTCCCCTTCGCTCTTCCCTCTCAGCGCCTCTGGATTCTTTGTCAGCAAGGTGACACGCACGGACGCATACAAAAAGGGAATTCCAGTTTACGATTCCCGGACGCGCCAGCCCATCACGCCCAAGCAAGCGCGCGAACTCGCCCTCGACAAACGCGCTTACGACCAGAATTTCGAATGCTCCTTCGCCGATGAAAGCTTCACGCTCCTGACGCATGCGTTGATCAGCGCGGCGGAACGCGATGATGTCGGCATCATTTGCGAGCAGGATTGGAGCGCCGATGCGCTCGCGTTGTTGCGTCGTTCGAAAAAGCTTTATGCCGGCTTCGACGTCGGCCGCACGAACGACCTTTCGGTGCTCACCGTTCTCGAAAAAGCGGACAACCTCTTTCGCGTCCGCGGCATCCTGCGCATGCGCGAAATGCGCCTGCCGGACCAGGAAACGCGTTTGGGCGCGATTTGCCGTTTGCCGAATTTCGAGCGCGTGGAGATTGACCTCACCGGCATCGGCCTTGGTTTGTTCGAATACGCGCAAAAATCGTTCGGAAGCTTGCGCATTCACGGCGTCAATTTCGCCAGCACGGTCCCGGTCACGAAAGCCATTGCGCGCGACGGCGGCAAGCGCGAAACCGTGCGCGTGACCGAAGCCATGGCCACCGAAGTGTTGCGCGTTTACGAGGACCGGCGCATCGAGCATCCGCGCGACGAGCGGTTGCGGGAAGATTTGCGCAAACCGGAAAAAGTCACCTCGCCCGGCGGGCGCGTGAGCATCGCCGCCACGCGCGATGAAGCCGGGCATGCCGATCATTTCTGGAGCCTGGCGCTGGCGCTGGAAGCAGCGGCCATGGCGCGTCCGCCGGGAGGGATGGAAACTTTCAAAATCCCGCGGAGCACCTCATGGGAAGACCGAAAATTTTTGATTTGAGATAAAGAATTCAATGACCAAGCTCAATTCCTTATTGGATTTACGCTCGCCCTCATCCCAACCTTCTCCCCCGGGGAGAAGGAGAGCGTTTTCACGACGCGGCACAATTTGGAACCGTTGTTTCAATCACCGCGTTTCTCAATTTCTCCAGAACACAGAAAACCAGAAACGGAATTCTCCTCCGAGCGGAGCTGAATGGTCCTCCCTCTCCTTGGGGAGAGGACAAAGGTGAGGGGGACCGCGATGCATTAAAACCTGACGTGACGGTTGCAAATACTGAACCACGAAAAAAAATCGTTCCCCCACAATGAAATTTGAGAATTTGGCTATTCAATTCTTTACGCTCGCCCTCATCCCGGCCTTCTCCCCCGGGGAGAAGGAGAGCGTTTTCACGTCGCGGCAAAATTTGGAACCGTTGTTTCAACCACCGCGTTTCTCAATTTTCTCCAGAGCACAGAAAACCAGAGACGAAATTCTTCTCCGAGCGGAGCAGAATGGTCCTCCCTCTCCTTGGGGGAGAGGGCCGGGGTGAGGGCGAGCCATAAAGAAAGAACACCGCAAGCCTCATCAATCACAAAGTCGATAACTTATCCACTCACATTGAAATCCCATAAATCCTATATATGAACCCAAACCAAACCAACACACCGGCCTGCGTCTCCACTGACGCAGGTGAACCACAACAACAACAACCACAAACCGCACCGGCCATCTCCGTGCTGCCGGACCCAAAGCCTGCACCCAGGAGAACACGTCCTGCCGGATTCAAACGGCTTCGCAGCGATTCCATCTGGCACCGGTTGAAACCGGACCAACGCGAGGTCATCAACCGCTGGTTGGAAGAAGGGCTGTCCTATCGCGAAATTTCCTGGCGCGCTCACGAAGAATTGGACCTGGAGCTTTCGCTCGCGGCGGTTTCCCGTTTTTATCATCAAGGATTGCGGATGCAGGTTGTCAACGAACTGGCTGACGCCCAGGAGTCTGCCAAAGCGGTGCAGGATTCCGGCGCCAACACGGCCGATCTGCGCAAGTCGGCGATGAAAGTGGCCAACATGCGCTTCTTGCAGAAAACCATGGCGAACGCGGACACTCGCGACGTTTGGGCGATGGGCAAGCTGGTCTTGGAAGGTGAACAGCGGGAAATCCAACGCGAGCGCATTGCGCTGATGCGGGACAAGTTCGAGTTCAAGGCTTCGCAGGCGGCGATGAAAGCTTTGCCGCTGGCCGAGGAATTCAACAAGGAGGACATGGAACGCGAGGAGGCGCGGATGGCAACGTTGCGGCGCAAGCTTTTCGGCAAACTCGCCGATCAGGTGCTGACATGAGCGCGACCGGCCAATTTTGTTTCACTTCGCGCGCAGGTGTTTCAGCTTGTTTCACCTGGTTTCACCTGGTTTCAGGTATCGCGAAAATTTTTTATGCAGGAGGAGGTCA
>DASRBR010000087.1:0-3797 GCA_035653495.1 Verrucomicrobiia bacterium | reverse complement strand
TCGCAATCGACGATAACGGACAAATTTCAGACGACGATTCCCGCGGACGTCCGTGAGGCATTAAAGCTCTCGCCGCGCCAGCGCGTCTCCTATGAGGTGCGCCCGGATGGTTCAGCCATCCTCCGGCCGGTTCCCAAGCTGGATCAGCTTTTTGGCAGCGTCAGGCTCGGCAGGCGGGTGGCTTCGTCACGGGAGGAAAAAGAAGCGGCGCGTTCGGCAATGGGCCACTCTGCATCCAAACGAGGCTCACGATGAGCGTGCGGTATCTGGCGGATACGAATATCCTCCTGCGCTTTCTATCGGGCGAGCCTCCGGCACAGGCAGCGGCGGTTCGAAAGCTGTTCAAACGCGCTGCGGACGGCGACGTGGTCCTTGAAATCCCTTCGCTGATTGTTGCAGAAGCCTATTACACGCTGGTCTCCTTTTACCACGTGGACAAAAAACTGGCGGCTGAGAAGCTTGCATTATTGTTGCAGCAACATGGCATCAAACTGCGCGAGGAAAACATTGCCCTGGCTGCATTGGAACGGCTCCAAAGAACCAACGTTGGTTTTTCCGACGCTTATCTGGCAGCCGTGGCCGAACAGGAAAAAATCCAGGTCGCGTCTTTCGACAGCGATTTTGACAAGCTCCACGTGCCTCGCTACGAGCCGAAGGAATGATTGATGTCAATGAATTTAAATCGGTAATTCATGCCACGAGTACGACTATAAGCCGTATAGAATTTAGCACGAACACCTACTTCCTGATCTGCAGTTTTTTGAACGGCAAACTGGCCCTCCTCGGTTTTGGAGATAACACTGTGAATCCAACGAACGCAGTTGCGTCAAACCATCTTGCAGCGATATTAGGAGCTCCGCGTGTTCTTCAATACGTCACTTTTGGGAAAATGCCAATAAACTCGCGAGCGTCTTTTAACGCGAACTCAGAATAATCAGACACGAATCCCACGAATTTCCACGAATGCGAAAATCAAATGAATTCGTGAAAATTTGTGAAATTCGTGTCTTCCTTAATCCGTGTTTCATCCGTGGCTAACTATTTACCACGCCACTTCCATTTCACGGGCGCCTTTGTGTCGCACGGTGACGGCGACGCCGCCTTTGGGGAGTTTGCGAATGATGTAACCGTTCTGGCCGGGTGATTCGGTGCGATGCAGTTCAACCCGGCCGGCCTTGATGTGGGTGGGCGCTTTGTTGAGCCGCAAGACATCTGTGGCGTCGGCATCAAACGTCTCGTAAGTGATGGAATTTTTTTCGTATTTCACTTTCTGGACCACGGAAGAGGAGCGCAACAGATGATTCTGCCCCAGCGGCGCGAATTCTGGAATCGCGCCCATCGCCCAAAGGTAATGCCGGATATGATCGCCATAGCCGTCGTCGAACCAATATGAATCCGCGTAGTCGAGCCCGCAGCAGGCGATTTTGCCGTCATCATCGGTAAAATAGGTGGCGTAATTCAACGAACGAAAGGCATCTTCGCGCGCCTGCGCATCGCCGGTTTTTTCGTAATACAACGCGTTGATGGCCGCCCAACGCGAGGTGTCGCTGGCCAAACCCGCGCGCGAACAACAGCCGCTGTAATCCGGCGGCGGACCCTGTTCATCAATCGCCCACGCGCCGAAATACGGACCGCGCCCAAACTTTTGGCGCACCCAATCAATCAAGTGCCCCACGTCGCCCGTCCAATGGCTGTCCAATTCACCCGGATTGGGCGAGGTGAGGATGTAATAGGCGGTCATGGTGGGGCAGGCCTGGTTGAAGTTGTTGGTGTCCTTGGGGACGTCCTCGAAATATCCGATCCAACGATTGTTGCGCATGGGAAATTTCAGGATCCAATCCCACGCCAGCTTGCGCGCATGCGTGTATTTCTCCACGTCCCCTTGATGAAGCCGGATGAGTTCGGAAAAAAGGCGCACCGGCGCGACAATCATGCCGCCGTATTCCTCGCCATTGATCACGGTTCCATCCTTCGCATTCAAACGGAACGGCCAGGGCGTGTGCGTCTCGTCACCGGCGCGGACGTGCGAAGCCAGCGCATCGGCGCAATGGATGGCCGCGTCGAGATATTTTTGTTCGCCGGTCAATTCATAAAGCAAACAGTAGCCGATGCCCAATTCGCCGACTTTGTCCGTTTCGATGCCGCCATAAAAATCGCGCGGCATCCCACGGATGTTGCGGCCGTAGTCGGGATCGTTTTTGTCGTTCGTGGGGAAGGGGACGTTGGGCCAATCCCAACCCGCCGGGGTGCTCCCATGCTCGATTTGATGGTCCAGCATCGAGCGGACTACCGCGACGGCTTCTTCGTCGCCGGAATAAGGATACCAGGCGATGAGCGAATCAACGAACTGGCCGAATGTGCTGGCGGGATTTCCCTGCCAGTTGACGCCCTGGAGGGTTTTGGCATCAAAGACCGCATTGATGAGGTAAATCTTGAGGCCGGTTTTGGGGTCTGTCGGCACCTTGTGTTCGAGAAAATCCCACCCCAGATGCAGCACCTTGTCATAGCCGAGGTTTCCTTCCGGCTGATACCACGCCAGCAATTTGTGCTGCGAATCCAGCGAGATTTGGTGCCAGGGCAATTCGGAATTGACGTAATTATCCCCGGCACGTGCGCAAGCGGCAGAAAGGTTGATTGCAATGCCCAAAATCAGAAGCCAGTTGCGAATGCAGGGTGTTTTTTTCATTTGATGCTGCGAAGGTATAGACATTCACGCCGGGCAAGGCAATAGCTGAGGGAAGGCCCCGTGGTGGTTCATAGGACGAATAGGATCAATAGGACCAATAGGACGGGATAGGACGGACGGAACGGTGGCCATCTGTGTGCCAAGCGCGCCATCTCTTTACATTGGCGCATGCGGCGAATAAGATTTGTTTGTTCTATGATTTTGGGCTGCACTGCGGACTCGCCATTTTTTTGTCCTGCGCCGCTTTTCAAAAAGGCGTTCACGCCATGAGCACGCGCGGCCAGTTGACCCGGGAACAGGAGGCGAGCTTCAAGCGCATCGTGGGCCGGGCGGTTTTGGTGCCCATCGCGGTGATGCTCGTCGCTTCGATACTGCTGGCCTGGCTGGTGAGCCATCTGTTGAGCGTCACGAACTGGCTGGACCATACGGACCAGGTCATTGCCAAGGCGCGAAATAGCGAGCGGCTGATCATGGACATGCAAACCGCCTTGCGCGGCAATTTGCTCACGGGCAGCCCGCAATTGCTGGATTCATTCAATCACATCGCCGACCAAATCCCACCCGCGCTGGATGACCTCGCCAGGGAAGTCAGCGACAATCCGCCGCAAGTCAGTCACGAGAAGACCCTGCGCGCTGATTACGACCAATGGGGAGCTTATGCGCGCGAGTTGCTGGCGCATCATGAACACAAGCAGGATTATGCGAGGATGCCGGCCAATACCCAGGAGATGGCGTTGATGAACCGCATCCACAGCGATTTTGACCGGTTCGTGGAGGTTGAAAATGACTTGCGCAAGCAACGCAATCTGGAAGTGGAAACCATCGATCGTCTCATAAGGAGTTCGCGGCTTTTGGTGCTGGTGGGCCTTGGGCTGGGTATCGGATTGTATGTTCGGCACCAACTCCGCGCCACGGCTCGGCTTTATGAGCAGGCGTTGACGGTTGCGGAGCAGAAGAGCGAGGAGTTGCGTGTCAGCGAAGCTTCGTTGCGCGAGGCTCAGGCCAAACTGCGCACGCATGCGGAGGATTTGGAGAAGACGGTCGCCGAACGGACGGCGCAACTGCGCGAAACGGTCGGCCAATTGGAATCCTACTCCTACAGCGTTTCGCA
>DASRBR010000086.1:0-5103 GCA_035653495.1 Verrucomicrobiia bacterium | reverse complement strand
GGCTGCAATGTCCCTTTTCCGTTGCCTCAAAAATCCGCCGACAAGCCGCAAATCGTCTCCTTGGAGAATTTGATCTCTCTTAAACTGGATAGTTGGAGCAATTCGCCGTTGCGCCGTTCGCAGGACAAGGCGGACGTCGTGGCATTGATCACCCGCCGCAAACTCCCGCGCGACCTTGCCGTCGCCGAACCCGTGCGCAATCTTTACCTTGAACTATGGGACGGGTTACAGGCAGAAGTTTGATTTTGCCTGAAGCTGCTTTTCAAAATGGATATTCGGCCTAATATCGTGCCATGAATCCGATGCTTTTCGGTTTTCGAGGAAAATTTCCCTCCACATTGCGCGCGGCTAACGCGTTGCTGCTGTTGCTATGCAGTATCAGTTGGGGCGCGGCTGCCAATTATCCAAACCCTGAGCCCGGCGATTTTGTCATTCGCGATTTCCAGTTTCGTTCCGGGCAATCATTGCCGGAATTGCGCATTCATTACCGCACGCTCGGCGAACCGCGCCGCAATGAGCAAGGAACCGTCACCAACGCGGTGCTCATCCTCCACGGCACGACGGGCAATGGCGGCAATTTCATCCGCGCCGAATTTGCGGGTGAACTGTTCGGTCCCGGTCAGTTGCTGGACGCCACGCGTTTTTACATCATTCTTCCCGACGGCATCGGGCATGGAAAATCGAGCAAGCCGAGCGACGGCCTTCACGCGCATTTTCCCAATTACGGTTATCGCGACATGGTCGAGGCCGAATACCGGCTGGTGACGACCGGCCTGGGATTGAATCATTTGCGGCTGGTGATGGGCACTTCGATGGGCGGGATGCACACGTGGCTTTGGGGTGAAACGCATCCGGATTTCATGGACGGGCTCATGCCGCTGGCGAGTTTGCCAACGCAAATTTCCGGCCGCAACCGCGTCTGGCGCCGCATGATCATCGACGCCATCCGCACTGATCCCGACTGGCTGGATGGCGAATACAAAACGCAGCCCCATGGATTAGCCATCGCTGCCGAAATGCTTTACTTCATGGGCAGCAATCCCATCCAACGCTACAAGGAAGGGCCTACGTTGAAACAGGCGGACGACGCGCTCAACCGCAGCGTCGCCAATATGCTGAAAACGATGGATGCCAACGACACTTTATATGCGCTGCGTTCCTCGGAAGATTATGATCCCGGTCCCGCGCTGGAAAAAATCACCGCGCCGCTGCTGGCCATCAATTCCGCTGACGATCTCATCAATCCGCCCGAACTGGGCATCATCGAGCGGGAAATCAAGCGCGTGCCGCACGGCGAGTTTGTGATAATTCCATTGAGCGACAAAACGCGCGGCCATGGAACGCATACGTTGGCGGCGGTTTGGAAAGAGCATTTGACGGAGTTGTTGAAGAGAAGTGAAGGAACAAAGGAAGCGAATTGAATTTTGATTGGCTATTCGCTTTGTAAGGCACCCATTTCAAATCGCAAACTTCTGAAAAGACGTAATTTAGGGTAATTCATTGGTGACTGGCAAGAGAGCCGGCCCTGTGCAACATTTAAACATGAAAAGGTTGTATTGGTTATTGGGTGCCTTGGGCGGGTTGCTCTTGGTCAGTGGATGTGAGACTCCGACGCCGCCGGGTGTAGAACGGGGACCGGATAATACCATAGCTTACGACGTTCTAGTGCAGGCGACGCCGCCGGGCGCGGCCATTCGGGCGAATGGCCAGGAAATCGGCACCACGCCGGTGCACTTGAAAATCTTCGGCGACCGAGACGGGACGTTTCACGATTTTGGCAGTTCTTATTACGTGGTGGAAGCGTTGCCGGTTGCCACCAACCAGTATCCGCAAGTTCGCTATTTTGGCACAGGCCATCTCTTCGGCCCTGAGGATCGCATTCCTCAAAGCATCTATTTCGACATGAACCAGCCTCCTCAGCAGCAGCCTCCGGTAGCTTATCCCGGTGGCCCAGCTCCGGGTCCGTACGTCTATCCCTACCCGGTGTATCCTTATCCATACCCGTATTGGGGCGGGCCGCGGATTTATATTGGGCCGGGGTATGGCTACAGACATTGGCGCTAACTATTTCGGCATTTGCCATCATGTTGTAAGGAAAAACATTGTTTTCATCCGGCGTCCGTTTATTTTGGATGCTGAGCATGACGAAGACTTTTGCCGAATTAAATTTTCCCGGGCGCCTGATCGCCGTAGAGGGGCTGGACGGCTCCGGCAAGTCGACCCAGATCTTCCTGCTCAAACGCTGGCTCGAATTGCAGGGGCTCAAGGTCTTTTTCAGCGAATGGAACTCGTCGGACCTCGTCAAAAGCGCCACCAGCAAGGGCAAAAAACGCGAATTGCTCACTCCCACGACGTTCAGCCTCATTCACGCGACTGATTTCGCAGACCGTTACGAACGCCAGTTGGTGCCGCTCCTGCGCGCCGGTTATCTCGTCCTTTGCGACCGTTACATCTTCACCGCCTTCGCGCGCGACACCGTGCGCGGTTGTCCGCCCGAATGGGTGCGCGGGATTTACAATTTTGCGGCGCATCCTGACCTGACGTTTTTCTTCAAGGCGCAACTGGAGGTTTCGTTGCAGCGCATTTTGGATGGCCGCCCGCAATTGAAATATTTCGAGGCGGGCATGGACATGCGGCTCTCAACCGATCCCTACGAAAGCTTTCGCATCTTCCAGGGACGCATCCTTGAGCAATATCTTGGCATGAGCACCGAATTCAATTTCTCGGTCATTGACGCCAACCAGCCCATCGAGGCGCAGCAATCAGTGGTGCGGGAACTCATCGCGGCCAGGATTAATCTGGCGTCGTTCGCGTCGAACAACGGAGGGACACTCAAATGAAACGCAGCACCGCCAAGGCAGTCGCTCCTTTGACCAAGCGGAAAATTCTGGTGCCACAACCCTCGAAGCGGCGCTTCTACGGTTACGGCATTCCCAATGTGGATTTGCAGCGGTTGGCGGGGAAATTGATTGTCATTGAAGGCGCAGACGGTTCAGGCCGCTCAACGCAGATCGCGCGGCTGCGCGACTGGCTGGAAGGTTGCGGTCATGCAACGGTGCAGGTCGGTTTGAAACGTTCGACACTCGTGAGCGAGGAACTGGAGCAGGCGCAGAACGGCAATATTTTGAGCCATACAACGCTGAGCCTTTTTTACGCCACCGATTTCGCGGACCAGTTGGAAAACATCATCCTGCCTTCGTTGAAGGCGGGTTTCATGGTGCTGGCCGACCGATATATTTACACGCTGATGGCGCGCGACCTGGTGCGCGGAATGGAAGAAGCATGGTTGAAGAATCTTTACGGCATCGCCCTGGTGCCGGACGCGGTGTTTTACCTGAATGTTTCACCCGAGCAACTGGTGGAGCGGAATTTTGCCAAAAATTACGCGCTGGATTACTGGGAAAGCGGAATGGACCTGGGTCTTTCGCGCGAAATGTTCGACAGTTTTCTGAAGTATCAATCACTGATGGCCGCGGAGTTCAAGCGGCTGCAATCCATTTACGGCTTCACCATCGTGGACGGCAACCGCACACCGGACGAGATAAACGTGGAATTGCAGCGAAAAATTGAAGCATTGGTGATGGGAAAATGATTTAAATACCCAAAGACCCAAGTACCCAAGCACCCAATGAAGCACGAAAGCAAAGCGCACCGGAATTTAGACAGAATGAACAGAATTTTCAGAATGAAAAATGCCTTCTCAAATCCTTTTGTGAATTCTGCTCATTCTGTAAATTCTGTCAAAGTTTGGTATTGGGATTTCTTTGGGTATTTGGGTATTTGGGTGCTTGGGTGTTTGGGTATTTAAATTGAGACCTTACGCGAATTAAACCCTGAACAATTTTAAAAAGCCATGGCTGAAGCAAACAACAAAGGCGATTATCTCGTGGGCGTGGACCTGGGCGGGACCAAGATACTGTCAGGCGTGTTCACCACGTCATTAAAATGCGTGGGGCGTTCGAAGATGAGCACCAAGGCCGAGCGCGGACCCGAAGCGGTCATAGAGCGCATCGCCCATTGCGTGCAGGACGTCGTGGACGAATGCGATCTCAGCCTGAAACAGATGCGCGGCATCGGCATCGGCGCGCCCGGGTCGGTTGACCCCGATAACGGCAAGGTGATGTTCGCCGGCAATCTTGGCTGGAAGGACATTCCGCTCAAACGCGAGCTGGAGGGACATCTCGGCGTGCCGGTTTTTTTGCAAAACGATTGCAACATCTGCGCGCTGGGCGTGCATGAAGTGGAACTGGAAGGCAAGCCGAAGAACATGGTCGGCATTTTTCTGGGAACGGGCATCGGCGGCGGATTGATCATCGAAGGCAAGCTTTATTCCGGATTCAACCGCACCGCAGGCGAAGTCGGCCATATGCTTTTGGAAGTGAACGGACCCAAATGCACCTGCGGCAACAAGGGTTGCTGGGAAGCGCTGGCGAGCCGTTCCGCGCTTTTCCGCCAGGTGCAACAGGCTGTCAAGGACGGACAAAAGACGGTCCTGACCAGCATGCTGGGCGATGATTTGAAGGATTTGCGCAGCGGCGATTTGCGCAAGGCCATCAAGCAGGGCGACAAATTCGTGCAGCAAATCGTCGAGGAAGCCGCCAAATATACCGGCATCGCCGTGGCGAACCTAATCAACGTCATCGGACCCGAAGTGGTGGTGGTGGGCGGCGGTTTGATGGACGCGCTTGAAAACGAAATGATGCCGGTTGTCATCGAAACCGCGCGCGAACATGCCTTCCCCGGCGCGGACAAGGGCGTCAAGATTTTGCCATCCAAACTCGGCGACGATGCAGGCATCACCGGCGGCGCGGTGCTGGCGCGGCGCGAGACGAAATAAGCAATTTTTCTTTCCAATCATGAAAAGATACGCCGCGGAATTGCTTGGAACCTTCGGTTTGGTTTTTGCAGGGACCGGCGCAATCATCATCAATGGAGCAAGCAACGGGCTGATCACTCACAGCGGCATCGCCCTAACGTTTGGTTTGGTGGTGCTCGCGATGATTTATACGGTGGGTGACATCTCCGGCGCGCATTTGAATCCGGCGGTGACGGTCGGATTCTGGGCAGCGCGCCGGATGCCGGGTCGCGAAGTTTTCCCTTACG
>DASRBR010000085.1:0-5353 GCA_035653495.1 Verrucomicrobiia bacterium | reverse complement strand
TGTTTCCAAGGCGTGAATGTCCAATTTGCCTTTGCCAAAATGATACGCCTGCTCGCAAGCCTCGATGAATCGCGCGCGATTACCAGTCTGCGGCTTGATGCGGTCCTGGACGATAGTGAGCGCGTTTGGCTTGAGCTTGCGTAATTGCGGCAAGGCTTCGTCGAGACGCAAGATTTCGCCGTTCAACAATAAACGTTGGTAACCCTGCTTGTTGATGAGAGCGAGCGATTCGTCCAGCGAAAGTTTTTCGGAAATCGGGACGGTAAAGGTGACCAGCAGTTCGCCTGAATTGTGGGTTGCGGATTGAGGATTGCCGAATTCTTTTGATTGGTAGGGACGGCGCGCTGCGCCGTCCGAGCGGACATCGCAGCGGGATGTCCCTACCTCCGAGTTCGCGGCGACTTCAAAACTTTCCGGCGAATTCGCATTTGTAACAATTTCCCAAATCTGCTGCGGCGAATCTTTGCGCACCGGGCGCCCGCATTGGCGGCAGTGCAATTGCGAAATCTGCGGCCAGAGCAGCTTCATGTAATCGCAAATCTCCGTCATCGTGCCGACGGTTGAGCGCGTCGTTTTGACGGAGTTGCGCTGCTCGATGGCGATGGCGGGCGGAATGCCTTCGATGCTTTCGACCTGCGGCTTGTCCATCCGGTCGAAAAACTGGCGCGCATACGGCGAAAACGTCTCGATATAACGCCGCTGACCCTCCGCGAACAACGTGTCGAACGCGAGCGAACTTTTGCCGGAACCGCTCAATCCGGTGATGACGATGAGCCGGTTCAGCGGCAGATCGAGATCGAAATTTTTAAGATTATTGTGGCGGACGCCGCGCAGACGAATCACCGGCGCCAATGACGTTTTTGACATTCAACGCAATGTAAGGGCAAGGGAAAAAGAGTCAACGGGCCAGTGCGAAAAATGGTGCAAAGTTTGACGAAACCTGCTATTTTCCGATCATGACGGCTAAAGATTTGAAGGGTGTTGTCCATTCCGACCCGGAAATTCTAGGCGGGACTCCGGTATTTGCTGGCACACGCGTTCCTCTGCAAAACCTTATTGATTATCTGGAAGGCGGCGAGTCCATTGAAGATTTTCTGGAGGGTTTTCCTTCAGTCAAACGCGAACAGGTAATAGCCGTCATCGAAGCTGGCAAAATCAAGATGCTTGAACTCGTCTGATCGTGCGCATTTTGATTGATGAGTGTTTGGACTGGCGGCTTGGACGCGCCTTGGAAGGGCATGATTCCAGTTCCGTTCAGAAAATGGGCTGGAGTGGAATCAAAAATGGACGCCTTCTTGCTCTGGCTGTTGAAAATGGTTTTGATGTTTTCCTGACAGGAGATCGTAATCTCAGCTTCCAGCAAAACAATGCGAAGCTCCGAATTGCCATTATTGTTCTGGAATCAAAAGGAATTCAATTGCGATATACCCTGCCACTGATGGCGAAAGTTCTTGTGCTTCTACCAAATTTGAAGGCTGGTCAAATAGTCAATGTCAGTGAAGGCACGTGACTATTCACGTGCCGTGATGAAGAGTGCCTGGAATTCAGGCTTTTCGAAACACCACCACCCGATTCGTATTCGTCCCCTTGAAATTATTGTCCACGCCCCAACAATTGGCCGTCTTGGTGAATTTTTGGTCGTTGATCAAAATCAATTCGGGTTGCAATCCCGCGGCGACACCGCAGGGCAGGGCGGCTTCCTCCAATTTGATCTTTCCGCCGCGCACTTCGCCCACTTCAAAAGCAACGTGACCACCCGGTTTCAACACGCGATGCAGCTCGCGAAAAACGGCCGTCATGGATTCCTGCCAATCGTCCAGTTTGCGCGCGATGGTCAGCTTCACGCTTTTGGGATCAATTCCCAGAAACCAGCAGCGCAACCAGTTGTCCCCCGCGTAATCCACCACGTCCAAAAACGGCGGTGAAGTGACGACCAGCGAAACGGAATTGTCTGAAATCTCCGGCGTGGAATCAGAAAGTTTGGTGAGCAACAATGAACGCGGCGCAACAACAGAAAGAGTTTTGCGGACGTCCTTCGTGCAATCGCTGAGGAGATTGCGCGTTTTCTTGAGAATCAGGTGCGGCACTGCGCGGCGCGGCGGTTTTTGGTTGCGGTCCTTGTTGATCTTCTGCTGCGACTTGACGGAGACGGCCTGGTTGGGCGGCAAAGTATAGACGGAAAAGAACCCGTTTGAATGGCCGGTGAGCCGGTTCAGCGCGAGCAGACAAATCCAGTCATCGACGGCATCCAGCGCATTCGCATTGCGACGAGCGAGCAAATATTTTTTGAGCGCGGCGATTTCGCGCAATGTTTCGGGATGATAGAAAACAAGAAGGTCTTCGGGAAATTCATCGGCGGAGTGGAAATCAATTTCCTGCAGGCGCGCGGCTACTTCTTCGGGCGTGGGCGGATGCAGGCGCGGTTGCGTCAGCACGCGGCTCAACGGATTCACGTCGCAGCCATAAGGAATGCGGCCCAGCAAGGCCGCTTCCAATGGAGTGGTGCCGCGCCCCATAAAAGGATCGTAAACGATATCGCCGGGATTCGCCAGCCGCTCGATGAAAAAGCGCGGCAATTGCGGCTTGAAACAGGCGCGATAGGAAATCTCATGCAACCGGCTTGCCGCGCGCTGTTTGGAAGTCCAAAATTCATTAACGAATGTCGGCACATCGAAATTGCGCCCGTTCGCAGAGAAGGCTGTGTTGATGCAGCGCGTGGAAGTTCCAAACTCGCGGAAGCCTGCAAGTTCCGAGGCGAGGTCGGCGGCGCGTTGAACGCGCTGCGGAGCTGCGGCTGGTGCAAGAGGCAATTCCAAAGTTTCACCGGTCATGATTTGATTTTACAGAAACGTTCTTGAAACGACCAGACAATTAGTCCGGCGCAGAAGACGCGAATTGAATTTCGCCCAATCTGTCTTACTCTTTGCGCGTGATCGCGTTGATTGATTATGGCTCGGGCAACTTGCGCAGCGCGCAAAAAGCGCTGCTCAAGGTCGGCGCGGATGTGCGCGTGGTGAAGCGTCCGGAAGAATTGAAGGATGCCCATGCCGTCGTGTTGCCGGGCGTCGGCGCGTTCGATGATTGCGTCAATGCGCTGCAAAAACAGGAACTGCTCGAGGCTTCGCGGAAGTTCATCGAATCAAGGCGGCCGTTCCTAGGCATTTGCGTCGGTTACCAGGCGCTGTTCGAAAAAAGCGAGGAGTTCAACAGTTGCGCGGCTGGTCTTGGCATCTTCAAGGGCAAAGTCGTCCGGTTCGCGGAAAAGCCGGGCTTGAAAATTCCGCAGATCGGCTGGAACCAGATTGAGATCACGAAGCCCGATTGCCCGCTCTATCGCGGCATTCCATCCGGCAGCTACGTTTATTTCGTGCACAGTTTTTTTCCGCAGCCGGTGGATGAATCCATCATCGCGACACGCACCAATTACGGCCAACCGTTCGCGTCATCGGCCTGGCGCGACAATGTTTACGCGACGCAATTTCATCCCGAAAAAAGCCAGGCGATTGGATTGCGTTTGCTGAAAAATTTCGTGGATTTGGCGAAGTAACTCATGCAGACAGGTCGAACGCATGGTGTATCAAAGGCAACGAGCGATGGGAGTTTTGATTTGCCGCTTCAAACAAAACACATTCTGCGCCTTGAAACACGGGGTATTGGCGCATATAGTGCGGGCATGAAGACAAACGCCGATCCGAGTCAGTTGCTTTCCAGGATCACCATTGATCCGGACATCTGCCACGGCAAGCCGGCCATCCGGCATTTGCGCTACCCTGTCGAGTCCATGCTTGAATATCTTGCTGCGGGCGACACGTTTGAAGATCTTCTGACGGAGTTCCCAGATTTGGAGCGCGAAGATTTGCAGGCCTGCATTGAGTTCGCCGCGCAAACGCTCAAGCTCAAGAGTTCCCATCTCGCGCTGAAATGAAATTCCTGGTGGATGCGCAACGGCCACCCAGCCTTTGCGCACTTATTGAGGCTGCCGGTCACGATGCCATTCACACCCTGCAATTGACCGCTCAAAATCGAACAAGCGACGAGCCGCTCAACACCCTTTCGCTTCAACAGGAACGTGTCCTCATCACGAAGGATACTGATTTCTATTATTCGCATCTTCTGCACCGGAAGCCATGGAAACTTTTGCTCGTTCGCACAGGCAATATCCGCACGCGCAACTTGAAGGCACTGTTCGAAAGACATCTGCCTGAAATAATTGCAGCACTCGACCAAAACTCGCTCGTTGAACTGGATCGCCAGTCCGTCAGGATTCTCTTATAATCGGCGGTGTTCAATCGCCAGAAATGCACTTGTGAGAATGGGGTTCATCGGCTAAAGTCTTCTGACCGACAGACAACGGAAAATCGTTGCGGTTTCAAATGGGCAAACGATAACTCAATCATACAACTATGGCATACGAACTACCCCCTCTTCCGTACCCGAAAGACGCGCTGGAACCTCACATCGACGCGATGACGATGGAAATCCATCACGACAAACATCACGCCGCCTACGTCAACAACGTCAACAAGGCCATCGCGGGCAAGGCTGATCTCGAAAAGAAAAGCGTCGAGGACCTCATTAGCAATCTCGACGCCGTTCCCGCCGACATTCGCGGAGCCGTTCGCAACAACGGCGGCGGGCATGCGAACCATTCGCTTTTTTGGAAATGGCTTGCGCCCAAAGCCGGCGGCGCGCCTTCCGGCAAACTGGCCGATGACATCAAATCCACGTTCGGCAGCTTTGACACGTTCAAGGAAAAATTTGAAGCGGCCGGCGCGGGTCGTTTCGGCAGCGGCTGGGCCTGGCTCGTCGTGAACGGCGGCAAACTCGAAATCTGCTCAACCGCCAACCAGGACAATCCCATCATGGGCAAGGCTGTCGCCGGTTGCGAAGGCAAACCCATTTTGGGTTGCGACGTCTGGGAACACGCTTATTATCTCAAATATCAAAATCGCCGCCCCGATTATCTCAAGGCGTTTTGGAACGTGGTGAACTGGCCGGAAGTGGCGAAGCACTACGAAGCTGCGAAAAAATAATTTCCAAAACCTTTCATGAGGCGAGTCGCTTGGGCGGCCCGCCTTTTTTATTTATTTCGACGCCAGTTGATTGTCCACGGCCACGTAATGTTTGCCTTCCTTGTTCCAGACGCGCAGCAAGGCCATGTGGCCCCGTGTGCGATGGCACAGTTGGATTGCCACATCGGCATTCTTGACGGTCTGGCCGTTGACGTCCGTGATGATGTCGCCAACCCGCAATCCGGCCTCATACGAATCTGAGCCCGGCTCGACTTTCGCCACCACCGCGCCGTGGACCACCGAGGGAACATCGAGCATCTGCCGCACTTCGGAATTCAAAT
>DASRBR010000084.1:0-9753 GCA_035653495.1 Verrucomicrobiia bacterium | reverse complement strand
CGATTCGTAATTGGGCTGCACACCTTCCGGTTTCAAAACAAGCACGTATTGAACGCCCGGGGAACGCGACAGCGCCGCCAGTGGCGAACCGTTCGCACCAGACGCTCCATTTGCCTGGTTGGCCGCCTCGTCCTGCGCCTGGGCGGTTTCGAGCAACAAACCCTGGTAGGAATTGAAAATGGTCCGGGTACGGTCAGGCTCGGAAGGGAGCGACTCAAAGCTTCCCGCTTTCCACGAAAGGATGCGATGGAACGCGGCTTCGGCGGTCAATTCGTCCGTTGCGGCGTCGATCACTTCGCCGCCATGTATCCAGATGCGGCCAACGAGCGGGCCGTTGATGATTTTGAGCACGGTAGAATTTTGCGAAATGCATTCCAACTGGATGAGGTCAACCAGGCTTTTGCTTTGCACGCCGCGGAAGCCTTCACTGTTTTCTCGGCCGACAAGCGATTCCAAACATTCCATGAATTGCTTTGTTTCCTCGGACGTCGCCGGCTTGTGCCAGAAGAGGTCCACGCCCAGGCCGTAAGCGCGAGAACGGAATTGCTCATCCAAAACGGAAGTCAACACAACGGTGCGCAAATCGGGAAATTTCCGGCGGACAATGGAGAGCACCTGCAGGCCATCCATCTTGGGCATGTTCAAATCGCACACCAAAATCGTGAAAGGCTCCGCCTCGAGCATGGCGATGGCGCGCGCGCCCGTCGTGGAGGTGAATATCTCCGGATGGCTCGGCAGTTGCGACAAGAGCTCGCGATAGACTTCGAGCAATTCTTTGTCGTCATCCACCAATAAGATTTTCGGTCGCATAAACGTTCGGTCGTCGGCGAAATTCTCGATAATTTCTTCTCATGGGGCGGTTTTGTCCCCCGTGACAATCAAGATACAAAGCAATTCGCATTCCGACTTTGATACTGCATGGATGCTTTTTTCTTTTTCTTCATCTTCATTGAAACTTCACTGCTTCAACAGCTTTGCGCAGAGGCTGTATTGCAGATTTCATTGTTCAAACGGGACATCGTCGTCCTGTGATGAGACACAAATGGCCAGGTTCCAAAGTGCTTTCCGGCTTGGGGTTGCCAAAAGATTGCGCTGAAAGGCGAATTTAATTGGGCCGCGCCGGGTATGGGCGTTGCGCCTCCATGGTGGCACGCTTCCTGCCTGTTTCAACCCGCTCCGGCAGCAGTAAACCGGGGCAAAACGGGTGGAAGCGGCAAATATCCACCATTAAGCGCCCGGCGTTGAATCATCAGGCAAAAGCGCCTTTCGCGGTGATTCGTCCCGAGCGGAAGTTGACACGGTTGTCCAACAATAGATCCAATGTTCAGCACGTTTAGAAAGCTTTTCGGCAGGCAGGAGGCCACTGAGGTTGATGCGCCCGCTTTGCCAACGCCGGCTGCCACAGCGGCTTATCCCCGATCGAATCCAAACGGGCAGGCACACCCAAACGCGCAGGCACAAAGTGCCGCCCGTCCGCACTCTCCTGCACCGGTGGCGCACGCCGCGAGTGCTTCTGGAACATTACTCATGCCGGCGAAGGCAATACTGGCCAAGCTGCCTCCTGAACTGATCAAGCGCGTGGGCCAGATAGACCTTGGCGTAGCTGAAATCGAAATTCCTTTGCAACGCATCATTTCACAAATGGCGCAAGGGACGGTCAAAATCACCTTCGGCGAATTGCGCCAGGCTTGTCCGCCGGGAACATTCAGCCAGGAAGTGGATGCGGATCGGAACCCGGTCGAAATTCCATTGAACGAAATCCTTTCCCGTTTGGACCCCGCGCTACTGCCACGGCGCTCTGGACAAAAGCTCGTGACCGTCCCCCCGGAAGTCACCGGCCCGTTCGGTGGCCAGAGCAAGATCACTTTCACGACTGCGCCACTCAAACCGGCTGCACCCGCGTCTGCGCCTCCGCCTGCTGAAGAACCCGCGCCGATTCCAGCGCCGATTTCTGCTGCGCCTATCCGCATCCAAATGCCCGCACCCGCTGCATCCGCGCCCGCTTCCGCGCCCGTGCCTTCGCCCTTTGCGCCTGCCGCAGCTCCTGTGCCTTCACCTTTCGCGCCGGCCGCGGGTCAGGCTGCCGCGCCTGCAATCCAATTCAATCCCTTGCGCGCCGCCATGGCGAGACAGGGGGCAAATCAAACCGCTGGGGTTCCAATGCATCCGGATGTGCCTTCTCAACCGGTACAGCGGATGCAACCCGCGCAACCGGCCCAGCCTCCGGCAGCGCAACCTCATCAACCAGCGCAGCCCGCAGTCAAGCCCCCGCAACCCGTTCAGCCGGCGACGCAACCTGCTCTGGTCAAGCCTGCGCAACCAGTTCAACCCGCAACTCCTTTTCAGCCTGTTGCAATCAAGCTCGCGCAACCCGCTCAAGCCCCGCGGCCTCAACCCCCGCAGCCTGCGGTCAAGCCTGCGCAACCGGTCCAACCCGCGACTCCTTTTCAGCCTTCTGTCGCGTTTGCGCAAGGCACAGCGCCTGTGCGGCCTCCCGCTCCTGCGCAGCCATCGGGTACTCCTTTCAACAGACCTGCGGTTCCACCCGCGCCGCGCCCGCCACAGCCGGTTGCGCCTGCGATCGCGATGAAGCCAGCACCGGCTTCAGATACTTCCATCTTCCAAAAGGCCGCGCCAGTTGCGCCAGCGCCCGAAATTGAACCTGCGGCAGAGATTCAGCAGACAGCCGAAATTCAGCCGACTGCGGAGATTCAACCGACCGCAGAGATTCAGTCGACTGAGGAAATTCAACCGACCGCCGAGATTCAATCTACAGCAGAGATTCAGCCGACTGAAGAGGTTCAGCCAACCGCAGAGATTCAGCCTCCGGTTGAAATCAAGCCTGCGTTCACGCCGCCTGCTCCAATCATTGCGATGCCCGCGACGCACGCTCCCCCGACAGCCCGGCCGATTTCTCCGATTGCGCCCGAGCCGGAACCGGAACCTGAGCCGATTCGTTTTAGCTCGCCCCCACCCGCGATTGCGGCGCCGGCTCCCGCTTCGCCTGCGGCACCTGCGCATGTCCCTGCCGCACCCGCGGCGCCTGTCTTCAAAGCTTCGCATGAAGGCGAGACGAGATTTTTGACTTTGCCCATCGCCGAAGTTGCCGGCGCATGGCCTGGGTCTTTGCAGCAGGAAATCATGACGCATCAATTGACCACCTCTGCCATTGCGCTGCCATTCGGCATGATTGAGCAGGCGATCCGGCAGGGCAAAATCGTGGTGCCCTGGAAAATCCTTCGTTCCTGGATCAAGCCGCCGGTGAGGCTTGAGGCTTCGCCTAACGACGCGATGATGCTGGAACTGCCGCTCAAGATAGTCACTCCACTCTTCCTGGCTGAATTGAAAGCCAGCCGCCCGCAGAAAAAGACAACGGTGGACGAGAACATTCCCGATCTGTTTTCCAATCGCATGGAATCGGCGCCGTCCGGCAATGTGGTTCCAGGCGCTCTGGCAGCCGAAGCTCCAGCGGAGCATTCGTCGATCATTGGCTTGCAACCCGTGGGGTTGAAGAATGGCGCTCCTCCCCCGCCGGTCATGCCCATCGTCGCCAAGCAGACTGATACGAACTATTTCGCGCGCCCCGATGGCAATCCGCCCGAAGAAATTGCGCCGCCACTCAAGAAAGGGCCTTCGCCGGGGACTGCATTCCTGCGCCGTTACGCCACGCCCAACGAAATCGTCAGCAAAGCGTCCACCTTGCCGGGCGTGGACGGCGCGCTCATCGCGTTGCCCGATGGCCTGCTTGTGGCCAGCCGCGTTCCCAACAATATGAATGGCGACACCATCGCCGGATTTCTCTCGCAGATATTCAACCGCGTTGGCCAATGCACAAAGGAATTGCGCATGGGCGAACTGAACAATCTCAATTTCACGATCGGCAGCATTCCATGGAAAATCTTCAAGGTGGGCGCGATTTATTTCGCCGCGTTCGGGCGACCGGGTGAACCGCTGCCGACCGCCCAACTGGCCGGCATTGCCGCCGAACTCGACCGCAAACCAACATGACACACTAATATTATGGCAATCATCAATCAGGCAACACGCGAACTGCAGGTCAAGATCGTTTACTACGGTCCGGCCATGGGCGGCAAGACCACCAATCTTGTCCAGGTACACGACCACGTCCAAACCGCCGCAGGCAACAAAGGCAAGCTCGTCTCACTGGCGACGAGCTCCGACCGCACGCTCTTCTTCGACTTTCTGCCCATCGAGGCGATGTCCATCAAGGGCTTCAAGACCAAGTTCCAGCTTTACACCGTCCCCGGCCAGGTCATCTACAACACCACGCGCCAGCTAGTCTTGCGCGGCGTTGATGGCATTGTTTTCGTGGCCGATTCCCAATACGAAAAAATGGCCGAGAACGTCGAGAGCTTCTCAAACCTTGAGGAAAACCTCCGAACGCTCAAGCTCAACCTGGCGGACATTCCCTACGTCCTGCAATACAACAAGCAGGACCTGCCCAATGTCGCGCCGGTTGAATACATGGAGTTTCTCCTGAACAACCGCGAAGTCCAGGTTCCGTCGTTCACAGCAACCGCGCACAAATGCGAAGGTGTTTTTGAATCGCTTAACATGATCACGCGCATGCTGTTGAACAAGTTCATCAGCCAAAACCAGCACGTCAGTCACGCGGCCGCATAAAACACTTAATCCCATGCCCACCTTGCCCCAACTGATTGAGGAGGACATCCAGCGTCTCGGGGGTATCCTTGATGCCCTCCTCGAAGAGAGCGAAGCCACCACCGCCCTCATCATTGACAAAGGCGGCTTCCTCATCACCCATAGCGGTGATGACAAGGACTTTGACCTCACCACCATCGCCGCGCTGGCGTCCGGTGCGTATCTCGCCAACCAGACCATCGCCAACCTGGTGCACGAGGAAAATTTCGACAGCGTTTATCAGCAGGGTGAGAAGCACAGCATGTTCGTCCTCAATGTTGACGAATTCTGCCTCCTGGTTCTCATCTTCCGCGCCAGTGTCAGCGTCGGCGCCGTGAAATACTTTGCCTTGCGCGCCAGCCCGCGCATCGCCCAGCAGCTTCAGACCGCGCATGAACGCGATCCGGAAAACGGCCTCGACCTTTCCATCCTGAACATTGCGGACACCGCCCCGGTCTTCAAGAAAAAGGGCAAAGGCCGCAAAGCCGCCTCAAACTAATCCCCAATTTGCGCATAAAGGTTGGCGGGCAAGCAAGCGCCCGAACCCTCGTTCAATCACAACGCCTGGCAGGGAACTTTCGGCATTCCGCTTGGTGGCAGGTCTGCCAAGGCCCTGCCGGGCGTTCCGACTTCCCCGTAGTTGAAACGTCAGTTTTCAACCCGGAAACATCCAACAACGAACGCTGAACACCGAACATCCAATGATCCAAACTCAGCGTTTCGGTAATTGAGCGTTCGATGTTCGTTGTTGGGCGTTCGATGTTTGCAAGATGGGCCTTGCCTGCCCGCCTTACTCTTCGTTGCTGAAGATGGTTTGCAGCGTGTTTAGGTCGTGGCGGGTGGTGAATTTGTGGAAAGTTTCACCGGGTTCGCGGCGGCGCAAAAAAAGCCTTCGATAATCTTTTCGAGCGCGGTTTTGGTCTGAGCCCAAATCAAAATCATTGGCTGTCCGACATGGATTCGAACCATGACAAAAGCCTCCAAAGGGCCTTGTGCTACCGTTACACCATCGGACAAGCTGCAACGAAAATAGTCTCCAGCGGCGCGTGGCGCAAGTTCCAAATCCCGGATTGAAACATCAAACGGCCATAAGACCAAAGCTTTTTGACAGAATTGACAGAATGATCAAAATGAAAAACAAAGAATGGGTTGAGGCACATATTTCATTCTGAACATTCTTTTCATTCTGTATTCTGTCTCAAAAGCCTCTGGAAAAAGCGAGTCATTCCGCTTAAACTGGCGTGCATGACCCGACATTGCCACAAATGCGGCTGGGAATGGACGCTGGCGGGACAGCCCGGACGAAGCGAGAGCTGCCATCGCTGCGGCGCCGACCTGCGCGTGTGCCTCAATTGCGTGAGCTACGACCAGCGCGCGGCGCATCAATGCCGGGACCGCCGCGCCGACCCTGTCGCTGAGAAGCACATGGGAAACTTTTGCGAATATTTCGATTTTGTCCGAAGGAACTGGGTGGCAAAACAAGAAAACAATTCGCGCGAGGAAGCCGCGCGGGCACAGTTGAAAAAATTGCTGGGTGATTAGGGGCGGACGGCGATGGAGTGGTGGAGTGGTGGAATAATGGGAGCAAGGTGTTGCCAGTTGTGCTCCTTGCCGCGCAAGGCCTGGTTGCGCAGACACGAAGAACGGGGACACGATTTCACGAATTGCCCCGCTTGAATTGCAATGAAATGATTCGTGTATCAGGTTTTCTCACCTCTCAGGAAGCCAGCAACACCTCAACATTCCGATTCTCCAATACTCCATCACTCCATTTTTTGAAAAAAAGCCCCTGCCGGGTTGGCCCGGCAGGGGTTGAGCAGAACTGAACTAACTAGAACTTGTAAACGATGTTCGCCAAAAGCTCGTAGGAGTTTTGGAGAGTGCCGATGGATCCATTGCTGAGAACGGCAGATGTCGTGCCGGCTCCGCCGAAGGCGGGAACTCCAGACGCGCCTGCAGTGATTGACCCAGCCTGGTGGTCCCAACGGAATTCCACGCGGCTCAGCACGTTCTTCCAGAGATCATACTGGAGGGTGGCTGTGCATTCGATGGCTTTCGAGGGCAGCGCCCCGTTGAAGCTGGAAGTGCCTGAGATGTTCTTCGATTGCTGGAAGTATTCCGCGCGACCATTGAGGCTCATCTTCTCGGTCAGTTGGAAGGTGGCATAGAACGCCGCATTCCACTGATAAGATTGTTGGAATCCGTTCAGCGGTTGCGCACGGATGTCCACGTAATCGAACGAAGCGCCGACTTTCAATTTGTTCAGCGGCGTGTTCAACGTGCTGCCAGCATAGAAGCTGGTCTGGTCACGGCCAAGCGGGCCGGCCGTCACGTTCGGAACGCCACCGACGAGGGTCACAGTTGTGGGTGTGTTCCCGCCCGGATTATAGCCGTTGATGATGCAACCGGTGATGGTCGAACCGCCGACCCAGCCCCAGTTCGTCGAGGCGGTAAAGGTCACGGCGCCCATGTAGGTCTTGTACGATTCACGGACGGTCCCCGCTGCACTCATCGAGCGGCCATTGATGGTCGGCCCGAAGCTGTCGGCGATGCCAGCGCTCAGCGTCAGCATGTCACTCACTGTATAACCGAGCAGCACGCCTGTATGGGTAGTCGGTTCCATGGTGAAGCCGTAAGAACGGGTGAAGTTCGGGTTATTGGGAGAGTCAGCCACTTCGTAGCCGATGGGGGTGTCCCAAACACCGATCTTGGCGTCGAGCCCATTGCCCAGCGGGGCCTTGAGGTCCACGTAGGCATTCTTGACGGCGAAGTCCGTTCCGGTGCCGACTCCGCTGGATTGGGTGGCAAGGGCGTTGGCATCAGGGCCCATCCACAATTCAACGCGATAGCCAGCACCCCAGCTATCCGCGGCGTCGGCGTCCTTTTCCAGGTTCACGTCCACCGTGTTCAGGTTGAATCCGTCAGCTTTGCCCGGGCCGCCGAAAGAATAGGCGGGCGCGTTGGCATTGCCGGTGCCAGGATTCCACTGCATCGATGTATCCACGTACCCGCTCAGGGTCGTGGATGCCACCGAAGTTAGGAGGGCATTAGGTTTGTCATCAGCCTGCGCCACGGAGGCCAGACTGACCAAGCCCAACGCCGCCAGTGCTAATGTCCATTGATTACACTTCATTTTTGGTTCCTCTGGTTTGTTAGTTAGTTAGTTTTTTGTTACGAGTTCTGCATTTTCTACTGTTTATCCGGGACTGCAAAACCGCTTTGACCGCAACCTAATGCCAGCCCAACGCGAAATTTGCAAGCGTTGAACTGGCGGTCAAAAACGTTCCGTGGAATGGTTGATATCACAAGTCGCTCCACTGTCAACAGGTTTTTATAAGAATTTAGGCCCAAAGCTTTTGCAATTTATTTATTCGTCTTTAAGGCAGTTTTTTCGCTCCAAGCATGCAATCACGCCTAAAAACTCGGGTTGACAATCCCCGTCCGGGTTTGCGGAAAGGGTTGAAAAACCCCTCATTAAGCTCAGAATTTGTAGATGACATTCGCGGCGATGATGTACGAATTTTTCACGGTGCCGGTGACGATGTGGCCGCTTTGGTCCTGAATGGCCGGGCTGGTGCCGCCGAAAGAGTCAGTGCTGTCCAGCGCGTGGTCCCAGCGGAATTCGACCCGGCTGAGCACGTTTTTCCACAGGTCGTATTGAAATGTGCCCGTGAGCGCGACGGCTCGGCTCGGTATCCCAAGACCGTTTAGCTGCGCGACATCGGCGGCAATCGGCGAAACATCGGCGTATTCCGCGCGGCCATGAAAACTCAGCTTCTCCGTGAGCGCCAACGAGAAATAGCCCGCGAACGAATGCGCGCCGAACGAAGCGTATGCGGGGAATGCTCCTGGATATCCGGCAGGAGCTGTTATTGCTGTGAGCGTGTTATCTGTCTTGGCGTAATCCCATGAAAGGCCGAGGCGCAGGCCTGTGACTGGCGTGTTCAGCGTCGCGCCAGCGTAGTAATTGACCTGGTTCGCGCCATTGGCGGTTCCACCGGGCAGGAAGTTGAATCCTTCAACCACGCCAAAATAGAAGGACGAACCGGCAATGAATCCCCATTCGTCGGGAGCGGTCAATGCCACTGACGCCATGTAAGTCTTGTTGCTTTCGTTGGCGCCGGAGACAAGCCCGCCTCCGGCCACGCCAGGAGTGCGCGCATTGATGATCGGGCTCATCGTATTTGCGATACCCGCGGAAAATGCGAGCATCTTGCACACGCGATAAGTGGCCAGCACACCGGTGTGAGTCGAAGGTTCGAAGGTATGGCCCCAGGAACGGGTGAAGTTGGGGTTGTTGACCGCTTCGGTGGATTCATAGCCGATGATGGTGTCGAACACGCCCACCTTGAAGGTGATTCCGTTTCCAATCGGCGCGTTCAAGGCCACATAGGCTTGTTTGATGGCGAAATCACTCCGGCTGGTCGCAAGCACGGATTGCGAACCGAATACGTTGGCATCAGGACCCATGAGCAGGTCAACCTTGTAACCCGCGCCCCAATCGGAATCGTCCACCGATTTTTCCAAGGTAAGCTTGATGACATCGAGATTGAAGCCATCGGCCTTGGCAGCGCCGCCATACTTGTAATCTGGAGCGTGGCTGTCGCCGGTGCCCAGGTTCCATTGCATTGAAGTATCCACGTATCCGCTCAGGATGGTGGATGAGAGGCTCTTCAGAGCGCTCGAATTTCCGTCAGCCCGTGCTGCTGAGGCAATGCTCACCGCCCCGACAGCAGCCAGGCCGGCCGTCCATTGATTGAACTTCATTGGTTCCTCTGGTGTTAGTTAGTTCAGTTAGTTGTTTCCTGTGACTGCGTGCATTCTGGGTAAGATCCGGTTTACCCCGCGTCCAAAAAGACGCCTTGGCGCAAAACTAGTGAATTGGGAGGAGATGACAACAAATTTTTTGGAGGGGGCTGAACGCTAACAGTAAAGCAACTTAATTTAACTGCGGCGGCAACAAATCATTGCGAAAAGGGAGCGCGGGCGTCCTCGCCCGCACCCGCTCGGCGTCCCCGCCGGGTGGAATCATTCAACTTGAGCACTTGGCGGGACGCCAAGTGCAGCGACCGGGACGGTCGCGCTCCCCAA
>DASRBR010000083.1:0-3903 GCA_035653495.1 Verrucomicrobiia bacterium | reverse complement strand
GCAGTCGCGGACAGCGATGAAAATGTTCGCAACGAAGGAAACCGCCTTGAGGCAAGCCTCAAACCCGACAACGCCATCACGGTCGTTGCAGACGTTCTGCAGAAGGGAAGCATCACGGAAAAACAAGGCGCGTTGAAGATGCTCGACACGATTCAAGGCAACGCCGCGGACAAATTGATCGCGGATTATATTGGCAAGCTCATCGCGGGAACATTGCCGAAGGAAATTGAGCTTGAGTTGCTCCAGGCGGCGGGCGCTCATCGCGCGTCGGAGCTGGTCAAGGAGAAGCTCCAGGAATATACGGCCAGCCAGTCCACGAATGATGAATTTGCCGGTTATCGCGAAACGCTTTACGGCGGCGACGCCGAAGCCGGCCGCAAAATTTTCCTCGAACGGCCCGACGCCTCGTGCGTGCGTTGCCATCAAATCCATGGTCAAGGCGGCAAGGTCGGCCCCGACCTGACGGGCATCATCACGCGTCACAATCGCGAATATATTTTGGAATCGATCCTTTATCCGAACAAGCAGATTGCGCCCGGTTTTGAAAGCGTGCTGGTGGAGATGAAGAACGGGCAATCCTACGCGGGCGTGGTCAAGAGCCAGGACGATCAGTATCTCAACATCTTTTCAGTCGAAGACAATTCGCTGGTGAAGTTGAAAAAAGCCGACATCAAAACACAGGTCAAAGGCCCCTCACCGATGCCCGAAGGCATGGGAAACATTCTTTCCAAGCAGGACCTGCGCAATCTTGTTGAGTTTTTGGCGACCTTGAAATAATCCTGCGCCAAATCTGCGGCAGGCTTGCGTTAATTGGCGAAAGATTCTTTTCTTTCAACCATCCGCCATTTTACGTCGTTTGCGTTTGTCTTTCCAGTCGGTGATGAGGATGTCCAGGACGAGCCAGACTGCGGCGATGATGGCGAATATGAAACAAAGCATTGCCAGGCCGGGATAGCCAAAGACACGAAAACTGGTGTTGACCTGCATGAGCAGCGCCGCGCCGATGATGATGGCCGCCAAAATCACGCCGGTGGTGATGCGGTTGGCGACCTTCTCGAAGCCGGTGAGAAAATGATGCACGTCGGGCGTGCGGACGTTCACTTCCAGTTCGGCATTCGCTGCGGCATCGAGGATTTTGTTGACGCGTCCGGGCAGGCCGCTGACGAAATCTTTCATCTCCAGGAACGAGCCGAAGATGCGGGCGGGCGAGGCGTCCTTGAAGACACGATGCGTGGCGATGCTGGCGACGTGGCGGCGGATGGCGGCATTCGGATTGAATTCAGGCGCCAGAGTTTTGCCGATGAGGTCGAGCTGCAGGAGGGTCTTGCCGAGCAGGGTGAGTTCGGTTGGCACGCGCACACCGCAATCGGCTGCAGTGCGGGCCAAGTCGAGCACGGCAAGACCAACGTCCTGTTGCCCCAGGGTTTTATTGTTCTGTTCGGAAACGAGCAGGGCGGCTTTCTTGCAAAATTCCGGTTCATCGAATTCATCGGTGGTTTCGCTGGCGCGCAGGACGGTCTTTGCCGCTTCTTCGCCATTCCCTTCGCTGACGGCGAGCAACAGCCGCAGGAGATGCTGTTGCATCGTCGGCGTCACCCGGCCAACCATGCCCAAATCCAGCAACGCGACGCGGCCATCATCGGTGAGGAAGACATTGCCGGGATGCGGGTCGGCGTGAAAAAAACCATCCACCAGCACCTGCTTGAGATAAGCGTGGAAAAGTTCCTCGACGAGCGCGTCGCCATCCAGTTCGATGCGCACGAGCGGGCTGAGCTTGGTGATTTTGGTGCCGCGAACGTAATCCATCGTGAGCACGTTGCGTGTGCTGTAATCGGGGACCGGCAACGGCACATGGATGCGGGGAAATTCCTTCATGCTCTCGGAGAGCTGGATAAGATTGTTCGCCTCGCGCGTGTAATCCATCTCGTGAAAGAGCGCGGTCTTGAACTCGGCGAGAATTTTGACGAACTGATAGCGATGGCCGATATCGGTGTGTTCATCGAGAAATTCCGCCATCGGTTCGAGCACTTCGAAATCTTCGGAAACAATTTTGCGGATGTCTGGCCGTTGGACTTTGACAACAACCGGACGACCATCACGCAAGGCGGCGCGATGGACCTGTCCAAGCGACGCGGCGGCCAGATGCTGTTCATCGAACCACGCGAACGCCTTGGAGACGCGAATGCCCAATTCGCTGCTGATGATTTGCTCGGCTTCAGTGTAAGGGAACGGTTTGACCTTGTCCTGCAAGCGCGAGAGGGCGTGAAGATAAGCGGGCGGCAAAAGATCGGCGCGACCGGAAAGGAGCTGGCCGAGCTTGATGAACGTGGGGCCCATTTTTTCAAGGTCATCAGCAAGCTGTTCCGGAAGCGCGGGATTGGTCGTGCTGGGAGCAAGCTCCGATTCGCCGGATTCGCGTTCGAGTTCAAATTCCTTGGCAATGTCCGACCGGCCGTACTTCATGAAAAGCAGGGCGATGTCGCGATAGCGTTTTAGATGATGCGGTTTAAGCGAGAGTTTCATATTCCTTCTGCGGCACGTTTACATCCTTTGGTCACATGAATATGGCACGGTTCTGGCGAACATTCCAATGTGCAAAATGCAAAAATAGCGCCGCGAAATGCGGATTATTTTTGAATTTAATTCCATGGTGGAGGTGTCACAATTATGACTTATTCTAATATGAAATTGATGAAACTGGGCAGAAAGGGCTGGGTTGCGGTCTTGCTGGCGGGGTTTTTGTCGGCTTGCGGCAACAAACAGGAAAATACATCCGTGCCGGGCGGGACGGAATCATCGGCGCCATTGCCGACGCCGCCGGCGGTCGCCGAGTGCGAACCGGGCATTCCGGGTGGACGGATTGTGGTCACGACATTCGCCGATCCCAAGACGTTCAACCCGATCACGGCCAACGAGACTTCCTCGACGGACATCACTTTACGGATGTTCTTCACTTTGGTGATTGTTGATTCGCCAACGGAAAAGGCCCGCCCCGGTTTGGCGGAATCATGGTCAGTTGAGCCCGACAACAAAACGTGGACGTTTCATTTGCGCAAAGGACTGCGTTGGAGCGATGGCCAGCCGCTGACAGCGGATGATGTGGTCTTCACCTTGAACGATGTGGTTTACAATCCCGACATCCCCAACGTGACGCGGGACCAATTCATCATGAACGGAAAAAAATTCATGATCTCAAAGGTGGATGACTACACGTTCAAGGTGGTGACGCCGGAGATTTATGCGCCTTTTGTGAATTTTTTCGGCGTCATGCCCATTGTGCCGAAACATACGCTGGCCAAGGCGGTCGCCGAAAAGCAATTTCTCGCTGCCTATGGCATCAATTCCAAACCCGAAGACGTGGTTTGCTGCGGGCCGTTCCGGTTGAAGGATTACAAACAGGGTCAATACGTGATGCTGGAGCGCAATCCGTACTTTTGGGAAGTGGACAAAAAGGGCCAGCGCCTGCCTTACGCGGACAACGTGGTGTTCGCGATTGTACCGGACATGAACGCGGAGTCGCTGATGTTTTTGGCTGGCAAGGCGGATTTGCAGGAAAGGGTTCGGTCGGAGGAATACGAGCATTTCCAGGATGAGGCGAAAAAAGGCCGCTTCCGGGTGCTGGACCTTGGTGTGTCTGGCGATCAAGATGTGATTCACTTGAATGAAAACACAAATATCAACGAGAAGACGGGCAAGACCCACATCGAACCTTATAAATTGAAATGGTTCCGTAACCAAAAATTTCGCCAAGCGGTTTCGTATGCAATAGACCGTGAATCCATTGTGCGCTCGGCTTGCGCGGGTCATGGCCAACCGAACTACAGCTTCGTTACTCCATCGGCAACGAACTGGTACAACCCGAACATTAAGACTTATCCCTACGACCCGGCCAAAGCCAAGGCC
>DASRBR010000082.1:0-2036 GCA_035653495.1 Verrucomicrobiia bacterium | reverse complement strand
CTCCTTTAACATTGCGCCGTCTTATGCAAGAAGTTTCATCATCCACTGCCGCGACACCGCGGGTTGATGGGCGTCGGCCCAACCAGCTCCGGCCGCTGCGTTTCCAGAACCACATCGCGCCGTACGCGACAGGTTCGACGCTGGTCGAATGGGGCGCAACGCGGGTCATCTGCGGTGTTACGGTCGAGGAAGTCGTGCCGCGCTGGATGAAGGAGCAGAATGTCCTGGGCGGCTGGATCACCGCAGAATATTCCATGCTCCCCTATTCCACCCTGCAACGCAAACAACGCGACATCTCGAAAGGCAAAATCGACGGGCGCTCGCAGGAAATCCAACGGCTCATCGGCCGCGCCATGCGCGCTGCGATTGATCTCGAAAAACTGGGCCAGCGCACCATTTGGGTGGATTGCGACGTTTTGCAGGCCGACGGCGGCACGCGCACAGCCGCCATCACCGGGGCGTTCGTCGGGCTTTCGCTCGCGGTAAAAAAATTGCTCGCTGAAGGCAAGCTCAAGGAAAATCCTCTGCTGCACGCGGTGGCCGCGGTGAGCGTTGGCATCGTGAACGGCCAGCCGCTGCTGGATTTGTGTTACGTCGAGGACGCCGCCGCGGCGGTGGATTTGAACCTCGTGATGAACGCTGCCGGAGAATTTATCGAGTTGCAGGGCACGGGCGAAGAGGCGACGTTCAGCGAAAACCAGTTGAACGCGCTGCTGACGCTGGGCAAGGCGGGCATCCGCGAATTGCTCGCCGCGCAACAAGCCGCGCTGGCCTGAGCAACTCCCCGGATGATCGCCGCGACGAGTCTTTTTCTCCTGCGCCATGCCGAAGTCGAGGCGCGTTACCATCGCATCTTCGGCGGCACGATTGACATGGAGCTTTCCCCGCGCGGCCATGAACAAGCCGCAATTCTCGCGAGGCATCTCAAGCAGAAATCGTTCGACGCCATCTACGCCAGCCCGATGAAACGCGTGCAACAAACGCTCGCGCCGCTGCTGGAAGGCCGCAATACCACGCCTGTGGTGATGGCCGGTTTGCGCGAGGTGGATTTCGGCGACTGGACGGGCTTGGGCTGGGACCAGGTGAAGGAAAAATACAACATCAGCGCCTTCGACTGGCTTTCCCAATTGGAACACGCCGCGATTCCCAATGCCGAATCAGCCAACGCATTCCGCGGGCGCGTCGAGCCATGCGTCCAACAAATTTTGCGCGACCATCCCGGCCAAACCGTTGCCATCGCCTGCCATGGCGGAACGATTCGCATGATTTTGTCCATCCTGCTTGGGATGCCGCTGCCCCAGATGGCGTCGTTCGAGATCGAATACGCCAGCCTTTCGCAGGTGCATCATTGGCCGCACAAAACCGAGGTGCAACTGCTCAACTTCACGCCCTGGCGCGACGCGGCATGAAGTGGATGAGGTATTTTCGGGGACTCGAAAGTCCCCGAAACCCGCAGGCAAAGCCTGCGCCACGTAGCGCACACTTTCAAGTGTGCGGGTTCAGGCGACTTTCCAGTCGCCCTGAAATTCCAACGAGTGAATATTGAGTATGAAACGCAGACCGCTCTGGCAGATTTCCGTGACCACTTCGATCGAAGCGGAGGATGCAGTAGTCGAATTGCTGGCACGCGTGTTCGCTCGCGCCGCAGCGGTTTACACGAACGAAGAAACCAGGATCACCATCGCGTCGGTTTATTGCTCGCGCCGTTCTGAATGGACGCCGCGCAAACGGGCCGCATTGGAAAAGGGTTTGGAAAAAATCGCCGCAAGCGGACTGGACATCGGCGCGGGAAAAATTTCCGCAAAACGCGTCGCTCGCGAGGATTGGTCGGAATCGTGGAAGCGGCATTTCAAGCCGATTGCCATCGGTTCGCGGCTGCTCATCAAGCCAAGCTGGGTGAAGCGGCGTCTGCGCAAAAACCAGGCTGTTGTTGTGCTCGACCCTGGCTTGAGCTTCGGCACTGGGAATCATCCAACCACCGCGTTCTGTCTGCGCCAGCTCGTGGCGGGCCGCAAAAAGGGACAGTGCCAATCGTT
>DASRBR010000081.1:0-4095 GCA_035653495.1 Verrucomicrobiia bacterium | reverse complement strand
TTGCTCCGGGTCATCCTCTGTTTGGAACTTTCTAGCGCTCGTGTATGCTTTGACCCGTGCAGAAAAAAATCAGCAGCGCGCAATATGGCGAATTGGCAGGGTTGTTCGGCCTCCAATTCCTGGCGCTCGGAATCTGGATGGTGCCCTTAAGCGCCGTGCTGGCCTCGCACGGCCTTGCCAGCATCACCCCGTACGCGTTTGCGACATCGGCGATCGCCACGTTGATTTCTCCGCTGATATTCGGCGCGATGGCTGACCATCATGTTTCGCCCGTAAAAGTTTTGCGCTGGCTGTCGGTCGCCAGCGCAGTGGCGATGCTCGCGGTGGGCTGGAGCATCCAATCGAGATGGCCTGCGCCGATTGTGCTGTTGTGGATACAAATTTATGCGCTTTGCGCGGCCCCGGCGCCCAGCATTTCAACGACAGTCGTTCTTTCCTGCCTTGGCCATTCGCGAAAACAATTCGGACCGATTCGCGCCAGCGGAACTTTCGGGTGGATGGTCGGCTGCTGGCTTGTGAGCATCATGCAGGCGGATTTTTCGGTGAAGGCACAATGCATCGGGGCGGCAGGCTGGCTGGTCGTCGCGGCGTACACATTTCTGCTGCCCAGCGTCGCGCCGCCTGCTTCCGTCAATCGGGTGACATGGAAGCAACGCTTCGGCTGGGACGCTCTGGTGCTCTTCAAGAACCCGGATCATCGCGTGGTCTTGATGGCGACCGTGCTGTTCAGCATTCCCATGGCTGCGTTTTATCCTTATTCACCGCGCCACTTGCAGCACCTTGGTTTCGAACACGTTTCCGCGTGGATGACCTTTGGCCAGATTATGGAGATCACTGGATTATTTGCGCTCAGCGGTTTGCTGGTGGAGTGGCGTTTGAAATGGATCTTTCTCTTTGCATTGGGAGTCAGCGTGCCGCGATTTCTTTTGTGCGCGACCGATTCAAAAGCCGGATTGCTTGGCGGCATTTTGCTGCACGGATTATGTTACGCGCTGTTTTTTGTCACCGGCCAAATTTATCTCGATGAACGGGTGGATCCGAGCTGGCGTGGACGCGCGCAGGCTTTGATGTCGCTGATGAATAATGGCATTGGCAACCTGGCGGGTTACCTCGGGACTGGCTGGTGGTTCAATGCCTGCCTTGGGCCGCAAGGGATGCGCTGGTCGCTGTTTTGGGGCGTCCTTGCTGCGTTTTCGGCCGTGGTTGCGATTTATTTCCTCGGTTCTTACCGCGGCGTTGGCACCGGCGGACGCGCTCATGCACACGCGGACACCTTGCCCACGCAAGAAACGGCCAGCTAACCATGAACCTGCTAAAGGAAACGGTTGACTGTGATATGTGCTAACACTTAAAGAAGGCCCAAAACGCAAAACGCCCTCTCTTCCGCGAAGCGGAGGACGGGGTGAGGAGGCGCTTATTGCGAATAGCCACGATTTTATTGGCACAATAATTTCGAAATACGACGCCCCTCTCTCCGACTCTCTCCCCGCAAAAGCTTTTGCGGGGAGAGAGGGAAGAGGTCGCGCTCGGCTATCCAATCCAGGCATTCAGTGACGCCGCATTCAGGGGTTCAATGCGCGAATTTTCTTTGACAACTTCCGGTCGGGCCGGATGTCGCTGGCAATTTTTCTGCCTTTCTAAACGCTTACGCCGCCGATGGCGTAACCGTCGGATCGGTGATGCGCCTGGCAACGGTTCCCAGCGTCACGAACCACCAACCGGTGAAGAGCAGGTCAATCCCAATGAACATGCCTATGACCCAAAAGGCCGACACGGGCCAATGGACCCAAATCAGGATGCCAAGGATGATGTTGATGATTCCACTGAACATCGCCCAGCCCCGTCCAGGAAGATGTTCGTCTATCCCGTTCACCACGCGGAAAATGCCATCCACGACGAAGAACGCCGCCATGAGCAATGTCAACGCAAGCGCGCTTGCGCCGGGATTTGCCACAATCAAAAGACCCACAATGATGTTCAGGATCCCAAGAAATAGTTGGAGCAGCAACCCGCTCCACCGACGCACCCAAAAAGCATGCACACATTCGAAAATCCCCCCGATGAACAACAACCACCCGAATAGCAGCACCGAAATGAGCGTGGCAACTGCTGCCGCCCAAATTGCTATGATGCCCAGGATGATTAGCGCGATGCCAAGCACTATGAACCATGGCGTATGCCGTCTGACCTCATCATATACGTTCATAAACTTCTCCTTTTGTAAGCGACCATTATCAATTCCAACCTGTCAAAGAAGCGTCGCCGAAAATACAAAATCACCAATTGGGGTCTTTCATGGATGTGAACGGGTGGTTTGGCCGTTGGTGTCCGTGCCTGCCTGCGCATAAATTTGCGGCGCTGCTGGACAGCGCGCCCGCCAGGGTGGAAAATTTGATATGAACATGTTCAAGGATGATGTGGCAATGCACGAATCGGCGCATTTGCCAAAAACAAGAGGATACCGCCGGCACCACGCCGCGCGGCGCGCACCTATACAGAAAAAGAAGGTGATGAAAGCTGCCGCCATTGATCGTTTCGGCCCGCCTTCTGTTCTCAAACAGCGCGTTCTTCCCATCCCGGAGCCCGGCGCTGGCGAAGTGCTCATCGCGCTGCACGCGGCTGGAGTTGGCGTTTGGGATGCCGAAATGCGCGGCGGTTGGTGGCCGGAAAAGCGCCCCAAATTTCCGCTTGTTCTCGGGACTGATGGCGCGGGGACAATCGCTGCATTGGGAGCGGGCGTGCGGCGTTTTCGCGTTGGCGATCAGGTTTGGGCGTACGAATTCATGAATCGCAAAGGCGGATTTTACGCCGAGTACGTGGTGGTGAAGGCGGACAACATCGGGCGCGTGCCCCGGCAATTGGATTTGGTGCATGCGGCCGCGGCGGCTGTGACGGGATTGACAGCATTGCAGGGAATTGACGAACATCTGCGCGTGCGCAAAGGCGAGACCATCCTTATCTTCGGAGCTTCCGGCGCGGTGGGAACGCTTGCCGTCCAATTCGCGAAGCGCCGGCGCGCGCGTGTCATCGGCACCGCATCCGATCGCGTTGCCAAAATGCTCGTGCGACGCCTGGGCGCGGACGAAGTGTTCGATGCGCGCAGCAAAGAGGCGGTTGAAAAACTTCGTTCTTTCGCGCCGGGAGGCATTGATGGTGTGCTCGCGTTGGCTGGCGGCCAATCGTTGGAAAAATGCCTCGATTTGGTGCGTCCGAAGGGGCGCGTTGTTTATCCGAACGGAGTCGAACCAGAACCGCGTCGTCGCGGAAAACTTCACGTGATTTCCTACGATGCCAAAGGCGGTCGCCGCGCATTTGACGCTTTGACACGGGCCGCCGAAGAAGCAAGATTGCGCGTGCCGGTCGCCGGAGTTTTTACGCTGGCGCAGGCGGCAAAGGCGCATGCGCGCATCGAGAGCGGCAGTGTGGCGGGCCGGCTTGTGTTGCGCATCCGTTGAAGCACCGGCGTGGAAGATGAGTCAACATGAAAACCACCAGCATGAGAACTGTGCAACTTCCTTCCGGCGAACGCGTGTCGGCCTTCGGCATGGGCACATGGAAAATGGGTGAGGACCCAGCCGCGCACGCGGACGAACTCGAAACGTTGCGGGAAGGGATCGACATGGGCGCAACGCTCATCGACACTGCCGAAATGTACGGCGGCGGCATGGCCGAAAAGCTGGTTGGCGAAGCCATTGCCGAACGCCGCAAGGAAGTTTTTCTCGTGACAAAGGTGCTTCCGCAAAATGCGTCGCGCCGCCGCATGCCTGCCGCGTGCGAAGCCAGCCTCCGCCGTCTCGGCACGGACCATGTGGATCTTTATCTGCTCCATTGGCGTGGGGACGTGCCGCTCGCTGAAACGATGGAGGCGTTCATCGCGCTCCAATCCGCCGGCAAGATTCGCCACTACGGGGTCAGCAATTTTGACGTTTCCGACATGAAGGAATTATGGTCGGTGGACGGAGGCGCAAACGTCGTGACGAACCAGTTGCTCTACAATCTTTCGCGCCGGGGCATTGAATGGGAACTGCTTCCGCTCCTGCGCGAGCGGCACATCCCGGTGATGGCTTATTCGCCGATCGAAGAATCCCGCCTTCT
>DASRBR010000080.1:0-2337 GCA_035653495.1 Verrucomicrobiia bacterium | reverse complement strand
TGAAAACGCTTTCGACATTGTTGGACCCATCTGCCGCGCCCCCGGGCGTCGAATACGCGCCGTTGAACACATTTCCTTTGTAAGTGTGGCCGCCAACCGTCACTGTCAGATCGAGATCGTTGTTCCAGGCATTTCCAAAAGTGCCGCCGGGCGCATCCGTCCACGCCAGCGTCACCCGAAAATCCTTATTGGTGTTGTTCACGTAGCCGGTGTAACTGCGCGCGTCCCCGCTGTTCGTGAACAAATCATCCGGTTCCTGGTCGCTCAAAATGCGCGGCACGCCATCGAAAGCCGTTCCAAGGTCCATTTCTCCCATGCCTTGCACGCGAGATGGAACGGTGTCGTCGGCAGTTGCACCGGTAAGATAACGCGCTGAGTTCATCAGGAACGCCTTGGTCATTGCCGGGCTGGGCGCGTTGGTGAAATGGTTGACGAAATATTGGTAAACCAATGCGCAACCACCGCCAACGCATGGCGTCGCCTGGCTCGTGCCGGATGATGCGGTGTAAAACTGCTGGTTGGTCGGCCAGAAGATGCTTCCGCCGGGACCGCCGGAAATATCGCTGCCGTTGTAGCATGGATTGGCGAGGCCATCTGGATAATCGAAAAAATCATTCGTTTCCTGCGGCACACCGCCGCTCACATGCGTGCCGGGAGCGACAAGGTCCGGTTTGGCGCGGCCATCGGCGCAAGGACCACGGCTGGAGAAAGGCGCGATTTCATTGGCATTTGTCGCTTCATTATCGCCCACGCCGCCGTTGTCGCTTCCGCCGAAAACCTGGACATTGTCCGCCGCCCCGACAGTGAGGACGTTTTTTGCCGTCCCCGGCGTGTTCACGGTCTGCGAGCCGGCGTAACCATCGTTTCCACCGGCGAAAACGATGATCATTTGCTGGTTGCCGTCCATGGGCACGGTGGAATTTGTCGGTTGCGCGTCGCGCACAAGCGCATCATAGCGTTGCGCCTCGGAATCGTAGATGCCCGCTGAGTTCGTCGCGCCCCAACTGTTGCAACTGACGCGCGCGCCGTCGCGATAAGCTTCAGCCTGCAGATTGTTGAACTTGGGATAATAAAAATTATCCGATTCGGCGGAATCGAAAATGACCGATGAACCCATTTTCACGAACGGACAAACCCCAAGGCCGAAGTGAAATCCCTGCGTGTCGGTGAACGGAAACCCTGAAAAATCATCATAGCCGCCGAGGATGTGGGCATTGATGTTGCCGTGGCCGTCGCAGCCTTCGAGAGAATTGGTCGAATAAGTCACCGTGCTTTCATAACGCGAATAAATGATGCGGCTGGCGTTGCTCGCGTTGCCACCGAGGTAAAGACCAAAATGGTTCGGGGCTGTTGTGCCATTATCAATGCCGCTGTCCGAAACATCCACGGCAAAACCGGAGGCGGTGAATTGCTGCTGGGTAAATCCTTTATTGGTGAGCCAGGCAAGATAGCCCGGGCCAGTGGGAACGCCGCCGCTCAAGTTGCCCGCGACAATTTGGTCCTGCCGTTCGCATAATTTTTGGCGATGAAAATAGGGGAGAATGGAAACGATTTCGGGCTGGGCCGCAATCTTGACGAGATCGTTTGGATTCAATCGCGCGACGACCACCACATAGTGGAGATTCGTTTCCAAGCGTTTGAAAGGTTCCAGCGCGAGCTGGTTGAGCAGGCTTATCGTTGGCTGGTTCGCCTGCGGATCGTCAATCATTTCGATGTCAAACAAATCGGTGCCGATGTTGCGCGGATTGTCACGCGCATCCACGTTGCGCGCCCTGGGATGGATTTTGTAGGAGTCGAGATACGCGGCCTGCCATTGATAATACGGTTTGGAGGCGGCAAGCTTTTGCACCGCCGCAATGCTGTTGGCATTGCCGTAAACAAGGTAACAATTTTGGGGAACATAGGAAATGATTTGCGCGCCAGTGGCGAGCAATTCGTTGCGCCACTGTGGCTGAGGCGGACCGGCAAATTGGATAAGATGCAGATGTTTGCCGGAAAAATTTCCAACCACTTTGCTGAGCGCCTGGACTTGCGCCGAGCGCGTGTTGAGATGCCCGGCGTTCAATCCAACCACGTCATAGTCATCGCGCAGTTCGATCCGGCTGTTGGACACAAGTTCCGGCGAAAGTTTTGGGACTTCGTATAATTTGAAATGGCCGTAATCGCCGATCAATTGTCCGCCTTGCGACTCGATTTGCCGCGCGAGCAACGGATCGCTGACTTGTATTTTGTGGTTTCCCGATTTTGGATAAACGTGGGTTATATCGACATTGGGAGAAGAACCATTTTGCGCAAAGACCAGCAGCGCAACCAGTTGGAACAACAGAAACGCTCCTA
>DASRBR010000079.1:0-2318 GCA_035653495.1 Verrucomicrobiia bacterium | reverse complement strand
ACATTCACCCCATCACGATTCTTTCTACCTTGCCGTCCGCAGGCGTGGGGGCGATTTTGGCGCTTTTGTTGTTTCATGCCGAGTTGGACGTGGTGTCGTTGATCGGAATCATCCTGCTCATCGGCATCGTAAAGAAAAACGGCATCATGATGGTGGACTTCGCGATGCAGGCGCGCCGCGAGGAAGGCAAGGACACCGTTGAAGCGATTTACCAGGCGTCCCTGCTGCGCTTTCGCCCAATCATGATGACCACGATGACCGCGCTGCTCGCCGGCCTCGCGCTCGCGTTGGGAACGGGAACCGGTTCGGAATTGCGGCGCCCGCTGGGCATTTCGATGGTCGGCGGATTGATCCTGAGCCAGTTGCTCACGCTTTACACCACGCCGGTCATTTACATCTACCTCGACCGGTTCGCCAAGAATGAGGGAAGGCCCGGCCAACCGCCGCGACAATGAACGTTTCCGCTCCATTCATTCATCGGCCGGTGGCAACGACGCTTTTGACCATCGCGGTCGCGCTCGCCGGAGCAGCGGCGTTCAAGTTGCTGCCGGTCTCGCCGCTGCCGCAGGTGGATTTTCCGACGATTTCCGTGCAGGCATCGTTGCCGGGAGCGAGTCCTGAAATCATGGCCTCCGCCGTGGCGGCTCCGCTCGAACGGCAGCTTGGGCACATCGCCGGTGTTACAGAAATGACTTCGGCGAGTTCTCTCAGTTCAGTCCGGATCACTTTGCAATTCGATTTGAGCCGCAACATTGATGGCGCAGCGCGTGACGTTCAGGCCGCCATCAACGCCGCGCGCAGTTATCTGCCGGCAAATCTTCCGAGCAATCCCACCTGGCGTAAAGTCAACCCCGCCGACGCGCCAATCATGATCATCGCGCTCACGTCCGACGTGCTCAATCGTGGCGAGATGTATGACGCGGCTTCGACCATCATCCAGCAGCGCCTCTCGCAGGTCGATGGCGTCGGTCAGGTCGTGGTGGGCGGCAGTTCGCTTCCGGCGGTGCGCGTCGAAGTCAATCCGGTGCAGTTGAACAATTGCGGTTTGGGATTGCAGAACGTGCGGACTGTCCTCAGCCAGGCCAACGCGAACAGCCCCAAGGGCCATTTCGCTGATGAAAAGAACACAATGTACATCACTGCGAACGATCAATTGCTTAAGGCGGAATATTATCGGCCATTGGTCGTAGGCTATCACAACGGCGCGGCCATCCGTTTGAGCGACATCGCGGACGTGGAGGATTCGGTCGAGGACGTTCGCAATGCCGGATATTCCGACGGCAAACCATCCGTCGTCGTGATCGTTTTCAAGGAACCGCAGGCCAACATCATCGGCACTGTCGAACGTGTCCGCGCGGCGTTGCCGTCATTGCAGGCTTCCATTCCCCAGCAGATCAAATTGATGATATCACTCGACCGCACGACGACCATTCGCGCGTCTGTGCGCGATGTCGAGGTCACGCTGATGATTTCCGTGGTGCTGGTGATCTTGGTGGTTTTTCTTTTTTTGCGCGACGTGCGCAGCACGATTATCCCCGGCGTGGCCGTGCCGGTCTCCTTGATCGGCACATTCGGCATCATGTATTTGTGCAATTACAGTCTCGACAATCTTTCGCTGATGGCGCTGACGATTTCCACGGGATTTGTGGTGGACGATGCCATCGTCGTGATCGAAAACATCACGCGCCATCTGGAGGAAGGAAAACCCGCGCTCGAATCCGCGCTGCTCGGCGCGCATGAAATCGGGTTCACCGTCCTTTCCATCAGCATTTCGCTGGTCGCAGTCTTCACGCCTATTTTGCTCATGGGCGGCATCGTGGGACGGCTTTTCCGCGAATTCGCCGTCACGCTTTCGGTGGCGATTTTGGTGTCCCTGGTGGTTTCGCTGACGACGACACCGATGATGTGCGCGAAACTTTTGAAACGCGAATCAGGCCACAAGCGCGGGAAATTTTATCATGCCATGGGCAACGCGTTTGACTGGCTGTTGAAACGTTATGAAATCAGCTTGGGCTGGGTGCTGCGGCACGAATTCCTCACGTTGTGCGTGCTCCTGCTTACATTCGCGCTGAACGTCTTCCTGTTGTATATCATGCCGAAAGGCTTTTTCCCGCAACAGGACACCGGGAGCATGATGGGTGGGGCACAGGGAACCGAGGACATTTCATTCCAGGCCATGTCGCAGAAGCTCGGTGAATTCATCCGCATCGTCCAGGCCGACCCGGCCATTGCGCACACGACGGGTTTCACCGGCGGCAGTGCCTCAACCGACACAGGGCGAATTTTTGTCACGTTGAAGCCGTTGAATGAACGCAAGG
>DASRBR010000078.1:0-4713 GCA_035653495.1 Verrucomicrobiia bacterium | reverse complement strand
CAATTGGTCGGCGAGCACATTGAAATCACCCGCAACATGCTGCTCCGGAAGCATGAAACTGTTCAAAGTGCCCGGCAACGTTTGCACAGGTGTGTCAATCAAACCCACAATCAATTGCTTGTTGTTGCCGGTGGCTTGTGGATTGAGTTGAAGATTGGGCGGGTTGCCGTTCCCGGCCGCGAGGGCTGGCGGTGGTTCCATGGGATAATTGTTTTCCGTCCCGGCAACGTCCGCATTGTTTGCCAATTGTTGGCTGGCGAGTTGAGTTGCGGCTTCGTCCGCAAATTGCAAAAGGTAAGCGCCTTGCGCATCCATGCGACCGATGATCTTTGCATTCAGCGAACGCGCAAGGTCTTCAATTTTGGTTTTTGAACCCGGTTTCATGCGCACGACAAGCTCGTTGGGAATTGGTTTTGTGATCTTCCTGGGCGGCGCGACAAGCTGGGTTGCCTGCTCGCGTCTCGTGCGAAAAACATAAAGTCTCCAGGGGCTGTTCTTTTCGGGAACCAGAATGAAATTCAGATTGCCAAGCATCTTCTGCAAAGCTTCGCCCGAGGGTGTTTCCTTGAATTTCACCGACACGGCATGGACTGCGCCGGGGTCGAGATAAACCTTCCAACCGGTGCTGGCGGCGACATGTTCCAGGAGCTGGCGGACGTTCCAGGAACTGATGTCGGCGTCAATCGTGTCCGGTTTCTTGTGCCAGATGAGCGTGTTGGTTTTGGTTTCGGCTGTTGCTGAAAGCCCCATAAACAGCCCGATGGCCACCAACAAAAGTGTTGCTTTGCCTGTGCGCATACCTTTACTGACCCCTATGATAATCAAGGAGTAATACTGATGCGATAAAATTGTTGCGTGGGCGCAGCGTTGGTTTCGGTCCATTGACCGAGAGAATTAGTCGGAACGACCGTCGCGCGGGGTTGGAATGCTTGCAAAATGTTGGTTGTGCTCAGCACGGTATAACTGCGGCCCGCCGTCGCCGGCCAGACAAGCATGGGCGGCAGGGATGAAATTTGCAGCGGAAACGAATAATCCACGCCCATCAGGGTCGAGTTCAAATAAGTAACGCCGATCAAACCGATATTTTGCGTTTGGGTGCGATATTGGTGCATGTTCCCTTGGGTGACAATGGCATAAAACGGATGCACACCAATATCCAGGTTGGTCAGCACAATCGGGAAAGTTGCCGAGCTTTGGTTCGTCGCCGACGCCAGCAATCCGCCGGTGCTGAACAACTGGATCGAACTGATGTTGTTTGTGTTCGCCGTGACGGTGATTTGCAAGGTTGGCTGCAAATTGGAAACCGAACCGCTCAGGACCGGCGTGAGCGTGGCTGAAAGATTGGAATTTTTGATGATGATGTCCTGCGTGGCGCGCGTTTGCGTGCGCACATGGCTGCCTTCGTAAGCGACCGCAGACAATGCATGATAACCATCGGCAAAGTTGCTTGTGATAAACGGAAACGAGAACGGCAGGTTGTTGGTAGCGCCAATCGTGATGTACAGGTGTTCGCGCGGCTCAAGATCGCTGACATTCTGTGTCAAAGTGCTTGTGCCGCCCGGTGAAATGGAAAGTCCAATTGAAGGCGTAAAGATGACGGCAATTTGCGCGGCGGCAAATCCTCCGCCATTGGCCTGCAGATCGAAAATGGCTTCCGAGCTATTCGCTTCCGGATCGGCGGCGGAAAGTCCGTCGGGTCCTTGCAGGCCTGGAGTGCTGTTGATGGTGTTGACGACCTCGGTGGCAAAATTCCCAAAGTCGGTGTAGCCGACGTTCGTGATGGTCAGGTTGACCGCGGAGTGATTTGTTTTTTGGACTTGTAGAGTCAAAGTCGCGTTTGTCGCAAGCGTGCCCGACAATGTGTAATAGCCGAACCCTTGTGCGGTTGAATCAAGAAAATGGTTCGTCGCCGCGCTGGCAGTGTTGATGAACGTGGTCAACGGGCCGGACGAATTGGTGCTGCTGACGGAAACTGAAATCTGAGAGCCGTTCGTGGTATAAGGCGCGGTGGATTGCAGTTCAATGCGGTCGCCGTGCTGGTAGGCCTTGATTTGAAGCCCGTCCGCGGTGGAAATGCCATTGATCTGAAACACGAGATTGCTGACTATGGCATCCAAGTTGGTCGAGCTGATCGAAGAACTCATGGGCACTCCTTTTAAAGTCACTGTCAGCTTGTTGCCGCTGGCTATTTGCGGAACGATGTTGGTGATGGTTTGGACCCAACAACCATCCACAAACAAATCCACCTGCTGCAAGGGATGCTGCGCATCGCTCGCGGTGAACGCGCCGGAAAGAGTCGTGGTGCCGGACAGCACGGCATTGCTCGCAAGCCCCGTCCACGCGCCGGTTCCGGTTTTTGCGAACGGCGCGGCCAGCGGTTCCCCCACAACCAGCCCTTGATAAATATTGGTGACGCTTTGGTAATAGCATTCGCCGAGGCTGAATCCGCGCGATTGATAAAAGTAGGCCTGCGAATCAGGAAATTTTTCCAGATAATCGCATGGCTCGGTCACCGTGCCATAACTCCCCGAAGCGCCGAAATCGAGAAATCGCAGCAGCGAAGTCTGGCCTGTGTCTTCGAAAAGATAGCCCCCGTAGGAAGTCAGATTGTCAGCCATTGCGCCGGGCGGGAACAGCGGCATGGGCGAGAGATTGTAAAAGGAGTTGCCCAGGCTGAGACCCAGCACCAGGCCGGGAAAAACAGCGTACACACTGCTATAAGCGCCCAGATTGGTGCGCATGACTGAATAATTGCCCCGAAGGCGCGTATCAAAAATTGTGTTGTCAAACTCGGTGAAACGGACGTTGCGCGCGACATCCTGGCTCTTGGCCAGCCACACTGTTTCGGTGGGAAACGTTCCGTCGCTGGCTGCACCCTGGCTCACCACCATTTCCGCCGTGGCGAGGTTCGTCCCAGTGATCATTGTGACCATGAAATAATTGCTCCCATTGATACTGCGCAGAACTTGGCGGAAAACATCTTCAGTGCCCGCGTACGCATTGGATGAACCGCTGGCCAGTTCGCATTCCGCGTTGGTGTCGTATTGAAATCCGTAAAACAACGCGGACGTGGTGCTGTTCGGTTGGTAGTTGCTGTCGGTGATGCGATACGGGATATCCATCGAGAGCACCACATAATCGATCTGGTTGGTCAACTGGCGGCTGGCGAGCATCGAGAGAAATGGATTCAGCAGCGTATTGGTGAAATCCATGTAAGTCCACTCAGTGTTGGTCCCGGTCCAGTTGATGCGGAAATAATTTTGCGGCGGGACATTGCGTTGCGTGCGGTAAAAATTTCCCAACTGCACCGAATTGGTGCTGTTTTGATTGACGATAATGGCGACGTTGAGCCCGCTTCCGCCCGCATGGACATTCAATGCCAGCAAGCCCAGGCAGAAGCCAAGGGTCAGCTTTCTGAGCATGGAAAAACCTCGCCCATCACCGCAAAATAGTAAAGCGCAACGCGAGGACATCAATTCTTTCGCGCGGCTCGTTTCGCTCTTTGATTCAGGAGAAAAAACAAGCCCAACCCGGCCACCGACAACGCGCCGCCCCCTCCCATCGTGCGGAAGGCAATGTGGCCGTCGGGCATGTAAGGCCGGGAAGGGACATCGGCCTGGTTCACAAGGTCGGCGGTGATGACAACGGGCTTGATCGCTTCAGCCGTGTCTGTGTCCTTCATTTTATCCTGCAAGGCGTCGCGCGCTCTTTGCGCTTGCCGCCATTCGTCGTACGTCTTGGCGAAGTCAGGATTTTGAAACAGGTTTGTGTCCGGCTGGTCAGCCGATTTGACGTTCGCCAATTGTTCCGTCAACGCTTTGAGCGCTGCTTCGCGTGAGGACAGATCGGCTTGTTTCAAAGCCAAGATGGCGCCTGCCTGCTGCGTGATTCTTTTGTCGAGTTGATCCACGAGCTGCCGGGCATGTTTGTATTCGGTTGTATCGGGGCCGTGATCGCTTTCCGCGACGGATAAATCATTCCTGGCCTTGCGCAATTGGACCAGCGAGGCGTTCAAGGCGGAATTGGTTTCCAGCGAGGACAAAACCTGGGGCAACTCTGATGCCGACAGCGATTTCAATTCCTGCAATTGATCGCGCAATTGGACGATTTGGGTTTCCATGTCGATTCGTTTGGCTTGCAAAGCATCATAATTCGCCTGGTCATAGAAAACCGGACCGTCGTTCGTCCGGTTGCGCCGGATTTCAAGTTTGATTTGGCGAAGCCTTGCCTCCGCATCTTCAATTTTTTTGTTCTGCACGTCCCATTGGTGTTGGAGCGAATCAACCTTGCCATGGATGAGGTCCTGGCGCTGCGCCTGGCGATACTCCATGTAAAGTCGCGCAAATTCATTCGCTATCCTGGCCGTCTCATCACGGTCTTCGCTGGTGACGATGATTTGTATCACCGTGGAATCGCGTATGGGCTTGATATCCGCCTTGGACCGGAGCCGGGCGCGGGTTTCATTAACGGTTAAAGGAGTTCCTTGATGATAAATCTTTCCCCACGTCTGCGCCAGTCCGAGATTTTGCGCTACGCGATCGAAAAAAATATTGGAGCGCAGCACCTGGCATTCGAGTGGCGCGAGATTCGGGTCGTAGGGATTTTGTGCGTCTTGTCTGTTCTGGCCGTGCACCCAATCGCGCTTTTCAAGCTTGATTTCCGCGGTTGCGCGATAGGACTTCGGCGTCGCAACAAGATAAATCGCTGCCCCAG
>DASRBR010000077.1:0-11444 GCA_035653495.1 Verrucomicrobiia bacterium | reverse complement strand
AAAACGTGAACGCGAAGGCCTGGCCTTTCAATTGTTTCGTGCTGACTGCCTGCCCCAATTCATTCGTGAAATGATAATTGGGCAGCGCGTCGCCGACTTGCAACGGGTCCACGTCGCGCACAAGGCGAAAAGTCGGACGCGATGGCAATTCGGTCGTGCGCGCCGCGCTCAATTTGGTCACATGCTCGATCCAGCCGTTGTCAGGTGTGACGACCAGTTGGAAACTGATGAGGTCGCCCGGACGCAAGCCGCGCAATTCGTTCGTGTCGCGGACTTCGAAGGGCATCGTCATTGCCGGCATGTAATGCGGAACTTCCTCGTGCCGGATGACCACGGTTTTGCCGTCCGGTTTGAGTTCCTTCACGACCCCCTTGACCTGATAGAATTGCTGATTGGTGCGCCCGGCTGGGGACGACTCTGCGGCCGAACTCGTCTGTTCCTTGCACGAAAACAAAACCATCGGTCCGGCAATCGCGAGCACCAGAAGAAGAAATCGACGCCAAAACATCATCGGGCAACATTCCCAAAAAGACTGCCTTTGGCAAGGGCATTGAAAGAAACGCTCCAACCCAACGCGTCCGATGCAGCTCAAACGTGCTTGTCAAACAAGCCGCGGATGTCGCCGACAAAATCGTCGAAGAATGCGGCGGCATCGGTTTCCTTTATGGGCAAATATTTTCCGGTTGCGCCGGCGAGCAACTGGCCGGAACGGTTGCGCAATTCGCCTTTGGCCTCGAACAGTTTGTCTCTCCGGTTCTCGATCAGTTCAGCAGTCGCAATCGTTTCTTCGCCGGGGCGCAGTGGGCTGAGGAACCGCACGTTCAACTCCGCGCAATATGCGAAGCGCCGCGTCTGCACCGCGCACGCCCAAACCATGATTTCGTCCAGCACCGTCGCGATGATGCCGCCATGCACGGTTTGCTTGAACCCGATGTATTCAGGGCGCGGCACGAATTTCGCGCGGACTATCTTGCCGTCCGTTTCGAAGCGAAGTTTCAGGCCGCTTATGTTGCGCTCGCCGCAAACAAAACAGGAGGCCGTATGAGGCAGTTCACGCATAACGCGCAAAATGTAAAAGCAGGACAAATAGATCCACGCGTGGGTTCATGCCTCTTCGTCTTGGTCGTCTCCATCCTGCCGCGCCGCGCCAACATCCGCGCAGACACCGCGCTTTGCGGCAGCGACGAAATCCATCAAGATTTTTGCCGGCGCGCCGGAAAATTCCTTTTGCGCCTCGGCCACCGCGGACCGCAAATTTTTCCCGCTGCGAAACAAGAAGCGGTAAACGCGTTTCAATTCCATCCGTTCGCCGGACGTGATTCCCACCCGGCGCAAGCCGATGATGTTGAGCCCGCACATGATATTGCTGCCGCAGGCCACGGCGTAGGGCGGCAGGTCCTGGCTGACGGCCGAGCCGCCCTGCATCAATGCCAGCGTGCCGATACGCGCGAACTGATGCACAAGACAGTTGCCGGAAAGGAACGCCCGGTCACCAACCGACACATGTCCGCCAAGCAAAACGCCGTTCGCAAGGATCACATGGTTTCCCAAGATGCAATTGTGGCCGACATGGCAGTTGACCATGAGAAAATTGTTCGAGCCGATGATGGTGTCCTCGGAAACCTTGTTCGAGCGATGCACGGTGACTTGTTCGCGAAAGACATTGTGATCGCCGATCCGCACTCCCGTCGGTTCGCCCTTGTATTTCAAATCTTGCGGCGCATCACCGATGACGCAACCTGCATGGAATTGATTATGCGCGCCGGCAATGATTCCGCCGGTGAGATAGACGTGCGGCCCGACGACGCAATGAGGTCCCAATTCCACTTCCTCGTCAATGACCGCGTAAGGCCCCACGCGAATGGTGGAATGCAATCGCGCCTTCGGATGAATGATTGCTGAAGGATGAATCATGGAAAAAGAAATCGAATGATGAGGAGTTGTGATGGAGCAATGGAGTGCTTGAGCAACGAATGGGTCCGGCCCATTGCGTTCGGCATCGCGCATCGCGCACCGTCTATCCAGAATCCCTGCTTCCGTGCGTTCGTCGGGCTCATTAGGTCAATCACAACATTCCAACTAATCAGGCAACATGCTTTATTGTTCAAGTTTACGGCGGATAGTATAGCAAAATTTCTGATCCGGTGGCCGTAAGTGAAGCAATTAAAAAGTTAAAACTACGCTTGCTTTCATCACCGTAAAGGTGGTAAACACCTCTTGTGGGGAAAGCCTCCCGCGAGAGTATCCCAATTTGGGTTACACGGGGCGGCTTTGATAATCATGGAGCCATGTCGAGGACTAAATTTACCCAGGCTGATGAAACGTTCCGCGGGTTGCTTCGGGAAATTCGCGAAAAACAGGGGCTTTCGCAAAAGGCGGTTGCCATCCGGCTCAACCTGCCGCAAAGCTACATCAGTAAATATGAATTAGGCGAGCGGCGGCTGGATTTTATTGAAACAATGATCGTTTGCGAAGCGTTGGGCACGACCTTGAACAAGTTTCTCAGGCAATATCTACGCCGCTCGACCAGACTGGGACAGAAATAATCTGCTGGTCTTTTCTGATCTTCGACACTTCTTGCCCCGAGCCCCTCATATCGGCCAATTCTCTGGGTGAGATGGTCCGCGCCTCGAATTGCTGGCGTCGGTTCTTGTTTGATGCTGGCGAACTGGTAAAAATGTTCAGCGGCTGAATCAAAATATGAATATTCATCATCTGGAGCTTTTTTATTACGTGGCGAGACATGGGGGCATCAGCGAAGCAGTGCGGAACATCCCTTACGGCATTCAGCAGCCGGCCGTCAGTGGCCAGATTGCCCAACTTGAGGAATTCCTCGGAACGACGCTTTTTCATCGGCGTCCGTTCGCTCTGACGCCTGCCGGTGAAAAACTCTATCGCTTCATAGAACCGTTTTTTTCGGGCATCGAGACGATTGCGGCAGAGTTGCAGGGCGGGGCGACGCATCAGTTGCGCATCGGTTCGTCGGATGTGGTGTTGCGGGATCATTTGCCGGAATTATTGCAGGCAGTGCGGAAAAAGTTTCCGCTGCTGAAGGTCACGTTGCGGGAGGGTTACCAGCCGGAATTGGAAAGCATGCTCGAACGGCAGGAGATTGATCTGGCGGTAACGGTCACTGAACGCAAGCCGATGAGCGGAGTGCATTCGATGATTTTGCTGGAGCTGCCCCTTATTTTGGTTGTGCCGGTGGACAGCCCGATCACTGCGGCTGACCAGCTTTGGAAACGCGACAAGATTCAGGAGCCGTTGATTTGCCTGCCGGCGAGCGAGGTGATGTCCCGGAACTTTCAGCAGGCCCTGAGCCGGCTGGGCGTGGACTGGTTTCCGAGCATCGAAATCAACTCAACGGATTGTATCGAAAACTATGTGGCCAATGGGTTTGGCATCGGTTTGACGGTGTCTATTCCCAAGACAAAAATGTCCTCGAAAGTCCGCGCAGTGAGCCTGCCGGGGTTCGCGCCATTGACCGTTGGTGCGCTTTGGCGTGGCAAACCTTCACATCCGTTGCGGACACTTTTGGAGGAATTAGAGACACGCGCGGCACATTTGAAGGAATAAAAGGCTGGGGCCGACCAGCATAAATGAGAACTGGCAAAGGAGTTGCTACTTACGCCGATACGTAGTGACACTTAAATTTTATGCCGCTGCCATTCTTAAACGGTCAGACGAAGAAAAAGCGTGACCAGATCATCGCCATTGACCTTGGCGCGCGTTCCACCAAGGCAGTCCATCTACAATGCAAAGGCGAAGGTTGCACGCTGCTGCGTTATTGCGTGATTGATGCACCCATTTACGAGAAGAGCCTCTCGGTGGAACTGTTGGCCGACCATCTCAAAGCAGTGTATCAGGCGCTGGATACAAAATCCAAATACGTGAGCCTCGCCATAGGCATCAATGACTCAATTGTGCGCCAGGCGGAATTGCCGCCCATCCCTGCGGATGATCTCCGCCTGATCCTGAAAAACAATTCGAAGACTTATCTGCAACAGGAACTGCCGGGTTATGTGTTCGATTGTCATTTCATAACGAACCGCGTGAACGGAGCTGCCGATGCACCGAAACCCGGCAGCGGTCAGCAAAAGGCCAAGGTGCTCGTTGGCGGCGCCAAGAAACAGCTCACAGACGATTTGCAATCGGCTGTTCGCCAGGCGGGATTGACCCCTGACCAGGTGATCCCCGGAATTGTTTGCCCTTCGAACGCGTTCGAGTTGGCGATGCCGCAGGCTTTCAATTCAGATGCGGTCGCGCTGGTGGACATCGGCTTCAAGAGCACTTCGATTTGTTTGTTGCTCCAAGGAGAATTGATTGTCAGCCGCGTGGTAAATATTGGCGGCGACAAATTAACGCAGGGCCTGGCCGAAGCGATGAGCATCAGTTACGCCGAAGCTGAAGGCATCAAGGTCGGAATGCCCGGCGAAGTCCAGTCCAATCTCGAGCCGCTCTTGACGCCGTTGGGCCGGGAATTGCGAGCGTCGATTGATTTCTTTGAACATCAGCAGGACCGCACCATTGGGCAAGTTTATGTTTCCGGAGGTTCGGCGCGGTCGGAATTCATCATGAAAACATTGGAAACCGAGATGGCGGTTCCCTGCAAGTCATGGAGCCCGGTCAGCAGCCTGCAATTGGCGCTGCCTCCAGCGCAGGCTTCTGAGATCGAGCAGATCGGGCCGCAACTCACCATCGCGGTCGGCACCGCTGCCGCCGCTTTATAAATCAGCTTATGCCAATTCGCATCAATTTGCTCGCCGAGGCGCAAGCCGCCGAGGAACTCCGCCGCCGCGACCCCGTCAAACGGGCGATCTGGGGAGCTGCCGCTGCAATTGTGGTGGTGCTGGTCTGGATCAGTTCGCTGCAGGTGACCATTTGGGCCGACAGCTCCCGTCTCGGCAATCTTCAAGCGAGCCTGAATTCCCGCACCAACCAATACACCCAGATTCTGCAGAATAAAGACCTGCTTCTGAACGTCGATAACAAGCTTGACGCGCTGAATCACCTTGCAGCGGATCGCTTCCTTCAAGCCACTCTTCTCGATGCCCCGATGCATGCCACAGTCGATGGCATTCAACTGGTCAGGCTTCGCACCGAGCAAAGCTACGAATCCGGTCCTGCCGCTCCGGCTGTGGTTGAACATGGAAAGACCATCGTTCCCGCCAGGCCGGGTTCAGCTATTCAACGTGTCAAGTTGATCCTGGATGCCCGGGACAACAGCGCCAATCCGGGCGGTGAGCAGATCACCAAGTTCAAAGAAACTTTGGCGCATACGCCCTACTTTCGCGCCCAGGGCATCTCCACCAACAACATACTGCTAAAAAATCTTTCCCCTCCGCAGGTGGACAATGATTCCGGCAAGACCTACATCCTTTTCAGCCTCGAGTGTCAGTATCCCGACCACGGCCGCAGCTTATGAAAAAGCTTTCCAAAGAAAAACGTCTTCATCTCATCCTCGTCGCCATCGTGACCGTCGGCGTGATTGTTGGTTTGTGGTGGGGTGTCATCTCCATGCAGAAAAGCAAATTGCGGGAAATTGCGCAAAAGAGCGACAGTGTTCAGCACGAGATGGACAAAATCCAAAAAGTCGTCGCCGAAGCCGACAAGGTGCAGCTTGCGTTGAACGCCGACACGAATCGCCTTAACGAGATAGAATTAAACCTCCCTTCCGCATCGAGCGACCTGTTCACCTGGATCGTTACCTCACTCAAACAATTTAATGTGCCCAGCTATAAGGTCGAGATGCCCCAGATCAGTTCGCCGTCCGTGGGGGAGGTCAAGATGTTCCCGGCGTTCCCATATAGTCAGGCCGTTGTGACTGTGAGCGGCTCGGCCTACTACTATGATTTTGGGAAATTTCTCGCCGATCTCGAAAATCGTTTTCCATACCTCCGGGTAGAGAACCTGAATCTTGAGCCTGGATTTGGCTCGAATCCCGAGGAACGCGAAAAGCTTTCGTTCCACATGGAGATCGTCAGCCTGGTCAAGCCTGTCAATCACTAAACGCACGCTCATGAAAATTTCACCATTTTTTTCAACCGGTTTGGCTGCTGCAATCGTCTTGTTGTTGTTCGTTGCCGTTTCATCCGACGCGCATGCCTCCGGTGCGGCAAAGGACTCGAAGAAATCAGCCGCAGCCGCAAGCAAAACCAACATGCTGCCCGATGAACTGCCCATCCCGGAGTCTGTTTTCGATGTGACGGTCAACCCGACCAAGGACCCGTTTTTCCCTCTTTCAACGCGCCGGGCAATTTCGCAGATTGCGACCAATGCGCCACCTACGATCACGGCTGCATCATTTATTTTGAAAGGTGTGGATTGGTCAGAGCACCATGCTTTGGCGCTGGTGAACAACCGAACTCTTGCTGCGGGTGAAGATGCCGAAGTCACCACTGCTTCCGGCAGCAAAGTGAGAATACATTGCCTGGAAATCAGGCCCACCTCAGTCGTTCTGCGCATTCCTTCCCAAAGCGATCCGTTGGAAATCTCGTTGCGCAAATCCGTGCAATAGCCTGCCTGCGCTTTCCCTTTCCAAACGCATCCGCAGTCTTTCAGTTCCTGGCTGCGCGCTTGCATGGCCGGCCTGTAACGCGAAGAGCGCCAAAATAAATTCCCAAATTTCCGTATTCTTTGCGCAGATTCCAGACGCGCTTCACAGCGGCGCACTCGTTCAAAAACACGCTGTTTTGCTCGATTTTTGGCGGAATAGAGTTCGCCGCTTTTGTCTTAATGCTGGACAAGGCATTCGGCAGAGTGGGCACAAACCCAATAAAATCAGCATTTTTTAGCTTTAATCCGCTTGGCATCCCGTCTGCTAAAAGTCCCGGAAGCATTGGCGCCGAGTGCCGGTGCAGGTCGAACAAACAACAACTAAAACAATGAAACTTAACGCTGCCTATCTCAGCCTCGTCGCGCTGACCGCCGTTTGCACTTTGGCATCGGCGCAAAACAATCCGCCGGTTGCGGACACCAACCAACCTCCCGCGCCTGCGACCGCACCCGCCAAGCCCGCTCCGGCGGATGCGTCCACCACCAATACCACGCCCGCTACTGCGCCCGCTGCACCGGCCGCAGCTCCAACTGATGCCACCGCGGCAACAAACACTCCCGCTCCTGGCGCGACTGCGCCTGCAGCCACCACTGCGCCTGCTGCGACAAACGCGCCAGCCGCCGCCGACGCCACCGCGTCTGCAGCCACAACTGCGCCTGCTGCCACGAACGCGCCAGTCGCAGTCACCCCTGCTGTCGCTCCGGTTACTCCGGCCGCTCCCGCGGTCATCACCACCGCTGCTCCTGCCGCCACGCCGCAACCTGTCGCTGCCGTGGAGACCGTTGCTGCGGTGACGCCGAGCACATCGGGCACAACCGCTGCTGCCACAGATTCCGGCACGAATTCGGCTCATGATCCTGCGGCGGTCATTCCGCTCATTGTGATGGATGAAGTCCCTTTGATTGACGCCATCAAGAATCTGGCTCGCCAAGCCGGCTTGAATTACATGCTTGACCCCAAGATCAATTACGGCGCCGCTGACGCCAACGGCAACGTGCATCCGCAGCCGACGGTTTCCCTTCGTTGGGAAAACCTCACAGCCGACCAGGCGCTCAACGCGGTGCTTGCCAATTATAATCTCGTCATGCTTGACGATCCCAAGACCCACATCGCTCGCATCAGCATCAAGGACCCTGCCGCGCCCGAACCGCTTCTCACCAAGATCGTACAACTGAAATTTTGCGACGCTTCGAACATGGTTGAAAACGTACAGACCGTCCTGATGGACAAGCGCAGCAAAGTCCTGGCGGACAATCGCACCAGCCAATTGGTCATCGTCGCGACCGAACATGAAATCATCGCCGCCGATCAATTGATTGCCCGGCTCGACACCCCGACCAAGGAAGTGCTCATCGAAGCCAAATTGGTTGAGTTGCAAAAGAACCCGAGCACCTCGAAGGGAATTGACTGGTCCTCGACGTTGCAAGCACAGCACTTCACTTTCGGAAATAACGTGAACGGCACCGGTTTTGGCTGGGACCGTCCTTATTCCCTGAACGAATCTCAAACGCAGATAATGGGGCTGGTCGGCACGAACCTTGTTCCAATTGGCGAAAATACACAGCTGAATTTCGGGCCCAACCAACTTATTCAAAATCCGGGAATCATCGCGTCGTCCGTCCACGGTTTGGATCCCAGGGCAATGTTCCTCAATGCCGATGGTGTCAGCGCGGTGCTCTCCTTCCTGAATACGGAAGCTGATGCCAAAGTGCTTTCCACGCCGCGCGCGGTCACATTGGACAACCAGGAAGCCGTTCTGTCTGTCACCACGGCTGAACCGGTGTTCAAGACGACTGCCGGCACCCAGGGTTCGCCCGGCGGCGCTGAAGTCACCTATACCAACGTTGGCACCATCCTTCGTGTCACTCCGCGCATTTCGGCGAACAACTTCATCAATTTGCGCGTCGTTCCTGAAGTTTCCGATATCGGCGGTGTGATCACCAAGACCGTCAGCGGCCTGACCAGCCAGGCTGACTTCTTCGACGTCCGCAAGATTGACACCCGCGTCCTCATCCCCAGCGGCAACACGCTGGTGATGGGCGGCCTTGTGAGCGACCAGTCCAGCAAGGGCAACACGAAGGTCCCGGTTCTGGGCGACATCCCAGTGCTCGGCTTTGCGTTCCGTTCGGAAACCAAGACGCAGAACAAGAAAAACCTGATCATCTTCATCACGCCGACCATCGTGCAGAACGAAGACTTCCAGCCCACGGAAACAGCCTTCCTGAAGACGCGGGTGCCTGAAGCCAAAGGCTCGGATTTTAGCGCCTGGGACAGCGGCACTCCGCAAGATTGGAGCAAGCTCATGCACTCCAAGAAAAACAAGACGAGCGACGACACCTACTCGGATTTTCCGACGACAAAATAATTGCATCAAGTTCACTGCGAACCACCGCCCTGTTGTTGGGCGGTGGTTTTTTATTTTGTGATGGCTCAGTGCTCTCCGGGGGCGTCCGCGACATTGCGAAGATAATCGAAGGAATAGATCCCTGTTGAATGGCCGTCGGCCCAGAATGGCTGCACTGCATAGGTACCGACGCTTGCCAGGCGCACCAAGTGGAATGCGCGCGGGTCCAACGCTTTTTCCGGGTTCTTGTACACATTGCCCATGATGTCCGTTTCTCCCTTGCACTCGGCACAGGGGCAATGCCGCCGCAGCTTTTCCAAAGTCACAAAACTTTCGCTGCCATCCTCCCACTTGATCGCCAGCTCATTGCCAATCGGTTGAATATCGAGGGGCCTCATAAAAAAAGTTTAAAAAATTATCAATCCGCGGCCCTTTTCGCTTTTTCAAAATGCGCAAAAAATAACATTGACGAATCTCCATTGGTTTTGAAAAGTCGTATTAGCCCGAGTGGGCGGCACGTTTCTTCAGCGGGATTCCCCATCCCCACCTCCTTGGCGTCCGCCGCTCGGGCATTGCTGAATCTTTCTTCAACGCGCTGTTTCATAGACCAGGAACATTTCGTCTCCGATTTGCTTTTTCGATTTCACCCTGAATTGCGCGGCGTCGGCCAATCGTTCCAAACCGCGTCCATCCGCCAGCGTCGGCGCGTTGCGTCCGCCGAAAATCACCGGGCATAAGGTCAGGTGGATTTCATCAACCAATCCCGCCTCGAACAAACCGCCATTGATCTCACCGCCTCCTTCGCACAACAATCTTTTCACGTCCCATTCGCGTCGTAACCAGCGCAGGGCGAATCCAAAATCCAGCTCCCGGTCGCCGCAGATTTTCACCGCGTCGGCCACCTTCTCCAGTTGCCGCAAATTGTTCCGCGGCGCGCGGCCGGTCGTCAGGATGATGATGGGCGAGAAGCGGTGTTTGAAAATCTCCGCGCGCGGATCCAGCGTGCCGTACCCGCTCACCACGATGCGCAGATTATATTCGGTCAATCCGCGCCTGACACGCTGACGCCGGTATTTCGCGCCGCCCGTCCCAAGCTTCACATCGCTCAAATCCACCGTGCGCGCGCCGGACATCACCGCATCGGCAGTCGCGCGCAATTCCATCATGTGCTCGCGGTCGCGTTTGCTGCTGAAGGGCACAAAATGCCGGTTGGCCGGCGCCAGCTTGCCGTCCGCCGTGGTTGCCACGTTCAGGAAGACAAACGGCAACCCCGATTTCAATTTTTCATTCTGTATCATTCATTAATCTGCGTTATCCGCAAAACGGCGATACTATCCGAGCCGACGAAGGCTACACCCAATTTTCTGGTAGCAACGATGCTAAGCAGCAAGAGAAATTTTCTTTTTTTGCTGTTGATGAGTTTGAATTGTTCATTTGGCCAACCTCACAGAGCGCCCGCGTAAGTGCAACGTTCATGGCATTGAGCGTTGCTTCGCGTCCGAGCAGTAGGGCGCTTTCCTTTGCGCGCTGCGCGGGCAGCGGAGTGGCCGCCCTACCTACCGTCGATGCTCCGGCCTTGTTGGTTCGTAGAATGTAGTGCCAGTATTGTAACTTTGCGATTGACAGTTTGATGCACAAAAGGTTGATTGCACCCATCGCCGCGATTCATCGCCCTTGGGCAGAGGCATTTGCTCTCCGGCATGATGCGGCTGCGCGGCCAAAAACGATGAGCGACAAGAAAATCAACGTGGCGATTGTCGGGCTTGGGTTCGGGGCGGAATTCATTCCCATATACCAACGGCATCCGCACACGAACATGTACGCCATTTGCCAGCGCACAAGAGAAAAGCTGGACCAGGTGGGCGATCAATACGGCATTCAACACCGTTTCACCAGCTTCGACGAATTACTGAAAAACCCCGATATCCACGCCGTTCACATCAATTCTCCCATCCATCAGCACGCGCCCCAAAGCATCGCCGCGCTCAAGGCCGGCAAACACGTCGCCTGCACCGTTCCCGCCGCAACGACCGTCGAGGAATGCAAGCAAATCGTGAAGGCCGCGCAGAAGGCGAAGAAGAACTACATGATGATGGAGACGGTGGTTTATTCGCGTGAATTTCTCTTTGTGCGCGAATTGCGCGACACTGGCCGGCTCGGTCGCATCCAATTCTTGCGCGGCTCGCATTTGCAGAACATGGCGGGCTGGCCTGGTTATTGGGAGGGCCTGCCGCCGATGCATTACGCCACTCACTGCATCAGCCCTTGCCTCGCCATCGTCAAAGGCGAGGCCGATTACGTCTCGTGCATCGGCTCAGGACGCATCGCGGAAAACCTGATCGCGAAGTACGGTTCGCCATTTTCCTTTGAGACCGCCCATTTCAAGATCCGCAACCAGGACGTCGGTTTCGAAGTGACGCGCTTTCTTTTCAATGCCGCGCGGCAATACATCGAAAGCTTCGATGTGTATGGAGAAAACACCTCGTTCGAATGGCAGTTGACCGAGGGCGAAGACCCGGTGCTGCATGTCGGCGGCGAAAAGAT
>DASRBR010000076.1:0-5368 GCA_035653495.1 Verrucomicrobiia bacterium | reverse complement strand
GCTTTGGAGTTTGCGAAGCAGGGGCTGCGCGTGAACGCGGTTGCTTACGGGGCGATCCAGACGCCGATGATGGACCGGTTCGTCGGTGAATCGACGACGAACAATGCCCAGCGCGACTGGCTCGCTGGCATGCATCCCGTTGGCCGCCTCGGCAATGTTGACGAAGCCGCGCAGGCGGTCGTTGCGCTGCTCGAAAATCCTTTCATCACCGGAAGTATTCTTGCCGTGGATGGCGGCTGGACAGCGCAATGAACCGGGATTTGAACAGGAGGGAACGGAGCGAACAGAGATTTTCCCTCCGTTTCCTCTGTTTGCTCCTGTTAATTTCAGGTTGTCAGCGGTTTGCTCCTGGAAGAATCAACCGGCTAATGCCGTCCGTGACCTTTATTTCATGAAAATTTATGAGTAGCCCGAGCGGAACATCGAGCAGTTTCATATAGCTTAAGAGCTGCGCCTTGTGGATGGGCAGTATCTTCTCAACAGCTTTGGCCTCCACAAGTACGCAGCCTTCCACCAGCACATCACATCTCAGCGGTTCCTCTCGCGTAAATCCTTTGTAATGGATCAGGACTGATTTTTGATTAATACATGTCAGGCCGCGCAATCCAAGTTCGTGGAGAAGGCACCATTCGTAAATTGATTCGATCAGGCCAGGTCCTTTGTCCCGATGCACCTCGATGGCGGCAGCGATTATCGTTTCCGTCAGTCCCGTCGCTTTTTGGAATAATGGATGCATTGGCTGCAAATTTAACAGGAGAAAACAGAGGGAACAGAGAATTCCATCTCCGTTTCCTCTGTTCGCTCCTGTTCAATCAGCATGCATCGGGACGGTAATAGGTGCGGCGTGAAAATCAATTCGATTGTGGAAAGACCAGCCGATAGAATGCGTTGCCCGTAGTGTTGGTTGGTTGAAAGCCGGTCATCGGGACGCCATTGGTCGCGGCGGTCCATGGGCCGTTGATGTTGGTGGAGGTTTGCAAGGTGTAATTGAGCGCCCAGGCAGGCCAGAACACCACTGTGTTGCTGCCGAATTGATTGACCACCGGGGTGATGGACATCGGCGGATTGACCTCCAGGGCGAAGAGCGTGCCGTAAGTATTGCTGGGGAGGGTCCCGCTGTAGGTTGCTCCATAGAGTACGCCGCTGCCGGAGGACGACGGCCCCTGGACCAGCCCGGCATAAGGATAATATCCATCAGTTCCTGATGCGAACTGATACAAAATATTGTAAGTGCTGCCGTCCAGGCTAATCTCAAAAACCGTCCCCAGAGAATTTGAGCCACCCAACTGAGTTGTTCCGTAAAGCATGTTGTTCAATCCTTGGACCAAAGCGCCATAAGGGAGGCTGCCATCGGGACTTCCTTGAAAAGCATGCAGCAATGTGTAACCCAAGCCGTTCTTGTTGATCTTGTAAACTGTTCCAGCTCCAGGTACGCCTCCACCCCCCCTTGGGGTCACGCCATAGAGCGCACCGTCAGATCCTTCAATGACGCCCGAACAGGGATATTGAGCGTCGGTGCTCGGGACGCCAAAATTGTGCAGCACGGTAAATCCGGTGCCGTTGGTGTTGATTTTGAAAATTGTTCCGCTGATGAGATTGCCTGAATTCGTGGAGCTCGCTCCGCCTTCCTGACAGGTGCCGTAAAGCGCACCGTCACTGCCCTGGATCAGCCCGAAGCAGTTATCGCCGTCGGTGGCTATGTTGAACGTATGGAGCACGGAGTAATTGCTGCCGCTGGTGTCCATTTTGAAAACACCCTGGGCGCCCGCTCCATAAAGTTCGCCGTCGTCGCCCTGTATGAGTGTGATTGGATAGATATCGCCCGCACCAAAATTGTGAATCACGGTGAAACCCGAACCGTCGGTTTTGAGCTTGAATGCCATCCCATGCTGATAATTTGAGCCGCCGGTCGCCACGCCATAAAGCGCGCCGTCATTGGCCTGGATAACCGGTGGACTAAAGGTGTTCGGTGGAGTCAGTCCGAAATTCTGTGCTTCGCCCGCAGTGAAATTGTGCAATATGGTGTAGCCCGAGCCGTCGGCGTTCATTTTGAAGATGATTCCCTGCCCATTGCTGCCGCCGTACAGGGTCGTGCCAAAAAGTGTGTTGTTGGCTTTTCCCGCCGAAAGCGAGAGGCACGGATGCTCGCCGTCAGGCGCGTTGGTGAAGCTGTGCAAGACGACGAATTGCGTCGGTTGCGCCTGCGCCCAAAGTCCCGGAACGGAAAGGCCAAGGAGCAGGAACGTCAGGATGAAGGGGTGAAGTTTGGGTAATGATAGTTTGATCAGGTCTTTCATATTATTTACGGCTCTGAAATTAACGCTTTGTTCGCAACGCTGGGGCGTTGCGACTGCACGGGTTGGAAATAGCGAAAGAGAATTCGCGAGTCAAGATTTTTGGGTTTTCTTGACCAAAAAAATCAAGTCGATCCGAGAAAAAAGAATCGTCCGCTCTACGCCAAAATTTCCTGAATGGGATTTCCGGCGACGCCGGTCAGGCGCACGTCGAGCCCTTGGAATTTGATGGAAAGTTTGGTGTGTTCGATGCCCATGAGGCGCAGCATGGTCGCGTGCAAGTCGTGCACGTCCACCGGATTTTCGACGGCCGCGTAACCGAGTTCATCCGTCGCGCCGAAAATTCCCGGCTTCACTCCGCCGCCGCAAAGCCAGATGGTGAACCCGGCGTTGTGATGGTCGCGTCCGCTGCCGTACTGGCTCATCGGCGTGCGGCCAAATTCGCCGGCCCAGACAATCAAAGTTTCATCGAGCATGCCGCGTTGCTTGAGATCGGTGATCAACGCCATGCACGCGCGGTCAATCTCCTTGGCCTTGTAGGCGATGCCTTGCTTGATTTCGCCGTGATGGTCCCAATCCTTGTGATAAAGCTGGATGAAACGCACGCCGCGCTCGGCAAGCCGCCGCGCGAGCAAACAATTCGACGCGAACGAACCGTCGCCGGGCGTGCAGCCGTATAACTCCAGCGTCTTGGGACTTTCCGATTTGATGTCCATCAATTGCGGCACGCTCGTTTGCATCTTGAACGCCATTTCGTATTGCACAATGCGCGTGGAGATTTCCGGGTCGTCCACCATGGTGTCGTATTTCGCGTTGATGACGTTGATGGAGTCCACGACATCTTTTTGTTGCGCGTGCGTGACGCCGGGAGGGTTGCCGATGTAAAGCACCGGGTCGCCCTTGCTTCGCAAATTGACGCCTTGAAAACGGCTCGGCAACAAACCCGCCGCCCATTGCCGCGCGGAAATCGGCTGGTTCTGCCCGCCCTGGCCCAATGAAGTCAAAACGACGAAGCCCGGCAAATCGTCGGCTTCCGAACCCAAGCCATATGTCGCCCACGAACCCATGCTGGGACGCCCGGCGATCTGCGAGCCGGTGTTCATGAACATGTGCGCGGGATCGTGATTGATGGCCTCGGTGGTCATCGAACGGACGAGGCAAAGTTCGTCAATGATGGAACCGATGTGCGGAAAGAGTTCGCAGATGTCGGTGCCGTTGCGTCCAAATTTTTTAAAACCATGTTGCGGGCCGAAACAAATCAACTTCTGCCCCTGCAATTGCGCGAGTTGTTTTCCTTTCGTGAACGATTCGGGCATCGGCGTACCGTTCAATTGCGCGAGCTTGGGTTTGTAATCGAACGTTTCCAGATGCGACGGACCACCGGCCATGCTGAGCCAGATGACGCGCTTGGCGCGTTGCGGATAATCGAGCGGATTGACCACACCCTTCCATTTTTGCTTCTTCGGGTCGGTTGCCTGGGCGGCCGCAAGCAGCGTGGGATTGATGAGCGACGCGAGCGCGAGCGCGCCGACGCCTTGCGCGGTGCGGCCTAGAAATGTCCGGCGCGTCTGCCGTTGCGCCATAAACTGTGCGAGTTCAGGATGCGGTTTCATGTCAGGAACGGGTGATGGTTTCGTGCAAATTCAACAGAACGCGCGCGATATTGGTCCATGCGGCAAGCTCGACGGCATCGGCGTCCTTCGGCGTGGGCAACTGGCCGAATTTAAGCATCGCCTGCGCTGAAGCCGGGTCGGCGCGATATTCTGAAAGCTGCTTTTGCAACAGTGCCTCGGTGGTTTCGATTTCATCCTGGCGCGGCGCCCGCGACAAGACTTCGCGCCAAGCCCAATTGAGCCGCGATTTGGTGTCCGCGCCGCCTTCTTTCAACATGCGCAGCGCCAGCGCGCGCGAGGCTTCCACGTAAGTCGGATCGTTCAATAGCACGAGCGCTTGTTGCGGGATGTTGGAACGATTGCGCTCGGCGGCGCATTCTTCGCGCGTGGGCGCGTCGAACGCGAGCAAACTCGGATGCAGATACGAGCGTTGCCACCAGGTGTAAAGGCCGCGACGGTATTGGTCCGAACCGCTGCTGGCATCGTAAGTGCGCGCGGGAAAATTCAGGTTTTCCCAATAACCATCGGGTTGATACGGCTTGACGCTCGGGCCGCCAATCTTTTCGTTGAGCAAACCGGAAACGGCAAGCGCGTTGTCGCGCACGAGTTCGGCATCGAGACGCCAGCGGCTTTGCACGGCGAGTTCGCGGTTGAGCGGGTCGCGCGCGCGAAGTTTTTTCGATGCGACCGAACTTTCTTGATACGCCTGGCTGGTCACGATGACGCGGGCCATGTGTTTCATGTCCCAGCCGCTATCCATGAATTCGCACGCGAGCCAGTCGAGTAACTTCTGGTTGGGCGGCAATTCGCCCTGCGCGCCGAGGTCGTCAACGACGCGGGAAAGGCCGATGCCGAAAAATTGTTTCCAAAGCCGGTTCATCACCACGCGCGCGGTGAGGGGATTATCGCGCGAGACAAGCCAGTTGGCCAAATCGAGGCGCGTGAGACGGCGGCCATTCGTGTCGGCGTTGGTGCCGGCGAGATAAGCGGGCAGGGCGGGTTGAACGATGGCGCCGGTTTCATCGAGAAAATTGCCGCGCCCAAGAATGCGCACCGTGCGGGCCTTCGCATTGGTTTTGGAAATCAGGCAATGCGGAAGGCTGGCTTCGTAATCGTTGCGCGCCTTGCGCAGGTCTTCCAATTTTTTCGAAGCTTCAATGGCAACCGGCGCGTTCGTTTTGAATCTCGCAAAAAGTTTTTCCGTCTGCGCGGCGGTGCGCTGCGCTTCGGGAGTGATGAGGATGTCGGCCAGTTCCTTATCGGGAGGCGGGTGCAATGGTTTTTTCACCGCACCAGCATTGGTTGTCGCTCCGATGCGGAAATGGCCAAGCTCGTGCGTGGGATATTTATGCTTGAGCTTGAGGACGAGCGTCTCGCCATCTTGCAGCGTGAATGGCGACGGCAAACCGAGCACGAGTTGATGCGCCTGATTGACCTGCGGCAAAATCGCCCAGCCTTTTT
>DASRBR010000075.1:0-3122 GCA_035653495.1 Verrucomicrobiia bacterium | reverse complement strand
TCGCCGGTGGCGACGCAATTGCGGAAGAAGATGCGGGCGAAACTTTCGGCGAGGACAACCTTGCATGCCGCCGAACCCATGGCGATGGGAGCGTGTTCGCGCGAACTGCCGCAGCCGAAATTGCGTCCTGCAATCACGATGGGATATTCGCTGTCGAGCTGGCCTTCCTTGACGAAGCGAACCGGGTAAAGCGATTCGGGCAAACCGGCCATGGCATACGCGCCGAGCTTGACGTATTCCTCGGGAATGGTTGGCACGAGATTCAAGTATTGCGCCGGGATGATTTGATCGGTGTCAATATTGTCCCGCACCACATAAACCGGACCGGTAAAAACTGTTTGCATCCAATCAGTTTGCGGCCATGTGACGGATATTTCAAGCCTTCAGAAACGCCGCAATGCCGCAGCGGCGCATCTTGACACTGTTCTCAAGCTGGGGACTGGAAAGTCCCCAGAACCCGCACACTTGAAAGTGTGCGCTACGTAGCGCAGGCTTTCCAGCCTGCGGGTTGAGGCGACTTTCCAGTCGCCTGTTCATGGTGGACCATTTTTTCTCTTTAAGAACAGTGTCGAGACGCGCAAATCCAGCCGCCATTCGGGAAAAAAGCCACCCATTTGCCGCATCCGCCCAATCGTGCGATGGTGCCTTAGCCGGAATATTCAAAAGCGAACAGGAGGTAACGGAGATAACAGAGTGCTTTCAGGCTCCGTTTTCTCTGTTTGCTTCTGTTCAATTGGATCATTCCGGCGGAGACTGGAGTTGTTTTATGGACAAGACCAACATTGCCAATTTGAGCCCGGAACAGCGGTTCCTGGAAACCAAGGAAATCGAAATCGACGGCATGACCTGCGACAATTGCGTGCGCACGATTGAAAAAGCCCTGCGCGGAGTGGATGGCGTGCGTGAAGTGAGCGTGGACCGCAGCCGCAATCGCGCCACTGTGACGTTCGACAACACGCGTACAAACATGCCCGCGTTGCACGATATTCTGCTAAGCCACGGGTATCGGCCTACGCGATTTGCCCAGTCGCCTCGTTGACGGCGCGTTTCTGCGCTTTCAAATCGGGCAGGACATCCTTCAGCGCGTGTCCGGTGTGACTCGCCGGGCATTGCGCAATCATTTCCGGCGTGCCTTGCGCGACGATTTTTCCACCTTCATCCCCGGCGTCCGGCCCCAGATCAATCACCCAGTCGGCGGATTTGATGACCTCCAGATTGTGTTCGATGATGAGCACGGAATGGCCGGCGTTCACCAGCCGTTGAAAAACGTCCAGCAACACGCGCACGTCATCGAAATGCAAACCTGTGGTGGGTTCGTCAAAAAGGAACAACGTCGGCTTGGCGTCATCTGCGCTGGCGAGCGTGAAATCCGCCAGATGGCGGACCAGCTTCAAACGCTGGCTCTCGCCGCCCGAAAGAGTGTTGATCGGCTGACCAAGCCGCAGGTACCCGAGCCCGACTTCCTGCAACAATTTGAGGCTGGCGATCGCGCGTTGGGCGGGACGCGATTCGGCAAAGCCGGACAGAAAATCAATCGCTTCGTCCACCGTTGCGTCGAGCAAATCGGCGATGCTCCACGAAATTGCGTGTTGCGTGTTGCGTGTTGCGTGAGCTGGCGGTGTTAACTTGATTTCAAGAATGTGCTCGCGGTAACGGCGGCCATTGCATTCGGGGCAGCGGATGAAAACGTCGCTCAAAAATTGCATTTCGATCTTTTCAAAACCAGCGCCGCGGCAGCGTTCGCACTGGCCCTGGCCGGAATTGAAACTGAACGCGCTCGCATTCAAACCATGCCGGCGTGCCAGTTCCGATTGCGCGAACACTTCGCGGATGTCATCGAACGCGCCGATATAAACGGCCGGGTTCGAACGCGGCGTCTTGCCGAGAATGGATTGGTCCACAAGCACGACGCGGCCAAGGCTTTCCCAATTGGAAATGGTTGCGTGCTGCGGGTTGGTTGCGTGCTCCGTGTTGCGTGTTGCGTCTGGATCTTGGCTCGAATCTGCCGCATTATTCTCATCCTGTTCGTCTGCTCCGTTGTCTCTGGACTTTAAACTTTGAACTTTAAACTTTGAACTTAAGAGCGGCAGCAGAACTTCGCGCGCCAGCGTGGTCTTTCCCGAACCGCTCACGCCCGTGATGCATACGAATCGCGCCAACGGGATTTCCACGCTCAGGTCTTTCAAATTGTGCAGCGTGGCGTGCGAGAGCTTGAGCTTGGGCGTCGGCGGATTCAGCACAGCCTTGAGGCGATTGCCCGGGTCCAATTTGTTGCCATCGTCAACGGGCCGACGCCGCGGAATTTCAACCTGGCGCTCTCCGGAAAGATATTGGCCGGTGAGCGATTCCGCGCATTCCAAAATCTCGCGATAAGGCCCTTGAAAAACGATCTCGCCGCCCGCTGCCCCATGGCCGGGCCCGATGTCCACGATCTGGTCCGCCGCGCGCATGACGCTTGCCTCGTGCTCGACGACCACAACGGTGTTTCCTGCGTTGCGCAACTGTTCCAAAATGCGCACGAGCCGCCCGGTGTCGCGCGGATGGAGGCCCACGCTCGGTTCATCGAGCACGAACAATGTGTTCACAAGCCGCGTGCCAAGGCACGTCGTGAGATTCACACGCTCGGTTTCGCCGCCCGACAACGAGCGCGTCGGCCGCTCCAGCGTCAAATAACCCAGACCCACCTGGTTCAAAAAGCCGAGGCGCGAAAGGACTTCGTTCAAAACCAACCCGAGCGGGTCGGATGATTTGAACTTGCGCGTCGCGGCAAATTTTTCGATGAAGTGAAATGCTTCACGGACCGGGAGCTGATAAAAATCCGCTAGAGTCATCTCCGATTCGCCGTCGTGCGCCTTGTACAGCAGCGATTCGGGCTGAAAACGCCGGCCTTTGCAATCAGGGCAGGGCGTGTAGGAACGATAGCGCGACAGCAGCACGCGCACGTGCATTTTGTAAGACTTCGATTCCAGCCAGCGGAAATATCCCTTGATGCCGTACCACGCGCGCGGCCACTCGTGCTGCTTGTCCTTGCCGTAATCCGGGTCGCCGTTGACGACCCAGTCCTGCCATTTTTTTTGCAAATCCTGGAACGGAACGTCCGTGGGCACCTTGCGAATGCGGCA
>DASRBR010000074.1:0-5542 GCA_035653495.1 Verrucomicrobiia bacterium | reverse complement strand
ACTGCGGATGCAGCCGCAATTTTTCCCACGTCTTTTTTGCAAGCGGCGACTGCCGATAAACCGGTTCCCACATCGGTTCGGCGCTGGTGGAATTGCGCGCGCGTTCAAGCCACTTTGTATCCAGTGGTTCGGCAATCAATTCCAACGTGTTCGCGGCAATGGTGGTTTCCTCTTTTTCACCTGTCGCATGGCCGACGCCGACATAAAATCCCGCGAGCAACAAAGAAACTCGCAACATTGTGCTGCGCGAATAGGTCGGCAATGCGCATGGGCGCGATGGATCGAGCTGGCGAAAAAGATGCGCGAAGAGCGGTTGCGTCCACATCGCCGGATTTTTTGCCGGAGAAAATGCGTCGAACAAAATGCAATGAGGCGATTGATTGCGGATTGCGAATTGCGGATTGCGGATTAAAGAAGGGAAGTCGCCGAGAAACAGTTCCCAATGGATTTGGCGCCGGCCATCGGTGAAAGAGGCACGGTGATCGCGCAAAAAGTTTTCGATGATTGATTCGTACCCGTCGAAGTAACCGAGCTCGGCTGCGTGCTCGAACGCGAATTGCAACGGCTCCAATGTGTGATCGAAGCTGAGGATGCGCAGCGGCGTTGGAATTTCCTGCATGGCCCTCAAAACCGTCAGCACATTCGCTGCCGCGCCGAGTCCGACATCCCAAATGACAAATTCGCCCTGATGATTCGCCAGCCGTTCGGGCAGGCGCAATTGCTTCACGTAAAGCGCTTCGGCTTCAGCAACCGGCCCGATGACCGGATGAAACGTTTCTCCTTCGGCCAGCGAATGGACACTGTGCACGCCACTGGCGAGTTTTACGATTTTGTATGAAGAATGAATGGCCACAAAGAGGCACAAAAAAGCGCATAAAAAAACTAGCCGATAACGAAAATGCAGTCAAAGAATTGCACGGCCGTCGGAAATGATCCACAGCTTTGGAAAATTGCGTCTTTCAGCCGCATGCTTCGTGCCTTCTGTGCCTCTTCGTGGCCATTCCTCAAACCTGCTTCATTGCGTTGTCCAACGCCGTGTAAAGCTGTTTCATCGTCGCTTCCGTTTCGTCGCCCATGTTGGAGATGCGGAAGGTCGTGCCTTTGATCTTCCCGTAACCGCCATCAATCAGGAAGCCCTGGTCCTTCACGAGCTTTTGCAGCTTTGGCACGTCCACGACGCGGCCACTCGGCTTCGCACCGTTGTTGACGCAGGTGAGCGTGACGGATTCAAACCCTTTCTCGGGGAACAGCGTGAAACCATGCCGCGCGGCCCAATCGCGGGTCATTTGCGCGAGCTTCGCGTGACGCGCGTAACGCGCATCCAGTCCTTCGGTGAAGAAATCATCCAGCTTCGACGCCAACGCATAGACATGGCCGATGCTCGGCGTGCTGGGTGTCATGCTCCCCTCGGCGTTCTTCTGAAATTCTACAAAATCGAAATAATAACCTCGGTCCTTCATCGTGGCTGCTCTCGCCAGCGCGGCGGGCGAGCAGGTGAAGACCGCCAAACCAGGCGGCATCGCAAACGCCTTTTGCGTTCCCGCCAACAACACGTCAATTCCCAACGCGTCAAATTCAATCTTCACCGCGCTCATCGAGCTGACGGCGTCCACGATGAACATGACATCCGGATATTTTTTCTTGAGCGCGGCGATTTCCGCGAGCGGGCTCATCACGCCGGTCGAAGTTTCGTTGTGGATGAGCGTGAGCGCGTCGAACTGGCCGGTGGCGAGCTTGGCGTCAATTTGCTCCGCGCGGATGGGCGAGCCCCAATCCACTTTGAGACCTTCGGCCTGTTTGCCGCAACGTTGCGAGACATCCAGCCACTTGTCCGAAAACGCGCCGCACATACAGTTGAGCACTTTTTTGCTCACGAGATTCCGGATGGCGCCTTCCATCACGCCCCATGCGGACGACGTGCTGAGATAAACCAGTTGTTTGGTGTAGAGCAGCGATTGCAACTGCGGCTGGATTTTGGCGTAAAGGTCTTTGAAGCCCTGGCCGCGATGGCCGATCATCGGCGAAGCGAATGCGCGAAAGGTCTTCTCGCTGACTTCAACCGGTCCCGGAATGTGCAGTTTGACATGTGCCATAACTAGTTTGTGAAATCTTTCACAAGCATTGCCTTTTGGCAAGATGGAAAAGGATGCGCGGCGATAATCAAAGCGTCGCAGTTTGGCGTTCATCCTCACCATGCCAGCGCAATCGACGCTTCCTCAAATGTTGTTTTTTGACCATCGGGAATAAACAATCTTTTTTTATCTGCAGATGCGGTACAACGCGGTACAAGGCGGTACAACGCGACAAAATATCCGCAAAACGCGAAAACCGGGCGCGCAAATATCCGACAAAAATGTGAAAATTCCGGCAAGAAAGCGGAGCAAATCAAAAGGTTCATTGCGGCCGGGTTGGTTGAAGCGCCGGTCGCGTCGAAGATTCTTTGACTTTATCATGGCCTCATGATGGCATGCAGCATAGGACATAAACTGTCCGAGGTGATGAAAAAAGTGATGCAGGCCGGCATCACCTGAAACAAAGTGCGGCTTTTTTGAACCCTTTGCATCCGCGTTCATAGCAAATCCATCCCCCTTCAAAATTGCACCAGAATTTTGTCGCTTTTCGAATTGTTTTTGGTAATGTTGGATGTCCCTTTTGAGCAACACGGTTGCGCTGCAAGCCAATGAACATTCATGGCCTAGCTGAAACGGTTTCCAGCACGCATCGCCAGTCGCGAAGGCGTTCCTTCCCGCGGGCATTTACGTTGATCGAGTTGCTCGTCGTGATTGCCATCATTGCGATTCTCGCGAGCCTGTTGCTGCCGGCTTTGGCACGTGCGAAAAGTCGGGCCATCACGCTTTCCTGTCTGAACAATCTCAAACAACTGAACGTTTGCTGGTATAGTTACTCCCAGGATAATAACGACCTTATCGTCCCGAATAATTACATCGAGGGTTTTACTCCGACCACCAACGGCACGGACATCGATTCTTCTCTCTCGGATGGACTTTCGTGGATCATGGACAACCCTCGGACAGACACCACTGCGGTTAATATTCAAAAAGGACTTCTTTACCCCTACAACGACTCTACCGCTATCTATCATTGCCCTGGCGACCGTTCCGTCGTGGTTGATGCAGCGGGAAATCCGCTGCCTTCGGGACAGCTTCGCACCCGGAGCTACAATATGAGCCAGTCCGTTAATGGATATCCGGAATTCGATGATTGGATTGACCAGTCCGTCCCATTCTTCAAAACCGTCATCTCCATCCAGAACCCTGATCCAACCCGATGCTTTGTTTTCCTCGATGAAAATGAGGACACCATCATGGACGGACAGTTCGGAATGCCGACTTTGCCGTTCTGGCCAGACGCCAATCAATGGTGGGACATGCCGTCGAACCGTCACACCCAAGGCGCGAATTTCTCCTTTGCTGATGGTCACGCTGAACATTGGAAATGGGTGGTGCCGAAGATTTATCTTGGATTTATGCCGCAAGACGTCCCTGGTGCCGAAGAACCGGATTATACGCAAGTGCGTTCCGTCATGCGATTGAGTTTCGATAACTAAGGCGCATCAAAATTTATCGCCCATTCTTCGATCCGAACGATCTCACCGCTTAACCCGATAAAACGCCGTCGCTCCGCTCGTGCTGGTCGTCGCCTTGAACACGCCCGGGCTGGATTTCGTGATGACTGCGCTGGTCACGTTTGTATACGGGCCTTGCACATTCGCGGCGCTCTGAATGGTGTAGGCCGAAGGTGCATCATTTGGATAACCAGTGAACGTCATCACCACGTTGGTGCCGCTGACCGAAATGGAAGTGAACGTCGGAAGGAGGATTTGGATGGCCTCCGCGGAAATGGTTGTCGCCTGGTTGGTGCCCGGCGGTGAAAACGCGCGCCACGCCTGCAACGAAGCGGATGCGCCGTAAAGATTGCCCACCGCGTCCCATGCAACGCCAAAGTAGGTGTTGGGCGTATCAAGGTTCGTCAAAACCTGCGCACTTGCGGCATTGCTTACGACCAATCCTGTCCTCGCGCTCAACACCCGGATGCCGCCAGAGTCGCCGGCCAGCGCATAAGCCACATACGCCGGGTTCGTCCTCGAACTCAGCGCGGTATCGTAAACAAAATTGAACGTGTCATCGTTCGCGCCCACTTTCCAAAACGCGCCGTTGGTGAACGCCGTGACCCCGTTCCAGTTCGTGAACACCATCGCCCGCGCCGACGAATCCGCCGAATCGGTTATCTCCTGCGAAACGTAAATGTTCGAACTCTCGTCGGTCATGAAACCTCCCGTTGGCGCCTGATCCAAATCGCCGCCCACGGCCACCGCTTGCGTGCCGACGGTATCATTGGTGTTCGCCACGCCATTGACCATTCGCCAGGTCCAGATGCCCACGCCCGAAAAATCATATTCGCCCAGCCACAAGCGCCCGTTTGGCGTCCCCGCATCCGTCACGTCCATTATTCCCCAGCCAACCGAGCCAGTATTGAGATTGTTCTGGATGGGATTGTTCGTGTAGTTCAATCCGTTCAATACGATTTCGTTCGTTGTCATCGCCATGTCACAGGCCACAATCAATCCATCCCCGGTGAAATCGAGCGCGTAAATCCGGTCATCCTGCCCGTAACGCAAATAATGCGGCGAATCTTGAGTACCATCATCAACCCAGTTGTATCCGCCGGTGCTCTGGCCTTCATCGGCAAGGCTGCCGTCCGCGTTCACCTTCAAGATTCCGTCAACGTCGCCGGGCTGGTTGCCAGAGGAGTTGTTCTGCGCATTGCCGACAAACACGCGCCCGTAATAAAGGCTGTTCGGGTTGGTGTTCACTGCAATGCCCCGTGGCGCAAAGACGTAATAACCCGCGTTCGTGTCCGTGCTGGTTTGCGTCCAGCTTGTGAAACCTGTTGCCGACGCCGTAACACTGACTCTGTAAATGCCCGGAGTCAGCGCGTTGCCGTTTCCATCCTTGCCGTCCCAGATGACGCGGTTGATGCCTTGATGTGTCCCGAAATTTCCAGCCGCAATGCTGATGCTTCGCACGACGTTCGTCCCGGAAACAATATTGACCACCACGCCGCGCGTGGCAGGCTCGTTCAAGATGTAAGTGATGCCCGCGCCGCTAGTGCCGGGGGACGCGACGAAATTGCTGAGGCTATTGTTGAACTTGATGTTGCTGGCATAGACATTCGCTTTGGCGTCCGGCTGGATGCAAATGGCGGCAATCAGCATGGCAAATATTAAAGCGAGCGGGCGTGGATGAAACTTCAGGCGCATAACATGGCTTCCTTGGTTGAGGCGTGACAGAAAATGGCTTTGGCAAATTGCAGCTTTGTTGTCAATCATTCTTAAGGCTCTTAACAAGCCGCGATTGCAGATTCTGCCGCAATTGTATCCAGCCGGGCCTTTGAAAGTCCAGCCAAAACGGAGTGAACAAAGGCAGCTCGCGAGTTGGGACAAACTCTGAAACCCTCGGGGGAGCAACGGTATTTAATTTTGGAGTACAAAGTCATCGTTTTTAAGGATGTGATTCATCAG
>DASRBR010000073.1:0-6752 GCA_035653495.1 Verrucomicrobiia bacterium | reverse complement strand
GAAGTGCCACCATTCCGTGCGCAGACCGTGAAAATCATGCTTCTCCATCACGCGTTGCAGTAATGCGCGATTTGCAAGCACGTCGGGCGGGAGATTGGTGTAATCGAGATGCGCCTTTTCCGTAAAGTCATCGAATGGCGTGGGCATGGGCAATTCCGTGCCATCCAGTTTGATGAGGGTGAGGTCAACCGCCGCGCCGCGATTGTGCCGCGAACCCTTCGCCGGATTGGCGACATAATTTTCATCGGGAACAAGCGCCCACATTTTTTTCTGCACCGACAACGGGCGGTAACCGTCAAATATTTTCAGCGCGAGTCCCATTCCGCGCAATTCACCCTCAACGTCCTTCAAGCTCTCCGCCGCTTCACGTCGAAGACAGCATCGCGCGACAGGATAAAGTTTTTGGCCGGTGAAATTGTTGGTGGTCGCATAACGGATATCCAGCGCGATGCCGGGAATGATTCGCTGCACATCCACCAAATCGTCATTGGATTTTTTATTGGTCGCGCAGCCGGCAAAAAGGAAAAAGAATGCAAATGCCGCAATGATGTCCCGCCTGAATGATGTTTGAAGCATGATTCCATCAACGCACGTTTAGACGAATATTGCGATGAAATTTAGCGCGTGATCTGTCGCTCCGCTGCGAAATCACCATCAGGCGGAAGGTAGGGCGACGCTGCCGCGCACTCGTGTCCAGCTAACGCCTAATAGTCACTATTAGTATGCGAATTTCCTAAGGAATTTGAATGTTATGCGCTCAATCGAACGCCATGTCGATAACACTCCACCGTTGAATTTATCCCTATAAAAACTAAGCCAAATCCAATTTGATGCAAGATTAGCTGGACACGAGTGAGCGGCCGCGTCGCCCTGATATTTGGGCGGAGCAGCAGCTCCGCCGTACCGTAAAAAGATTCAAGCGCGGGTTCGGATCATGTTGCGATAATGCACGGCATCATCGTTTTTTCGCTTTTCAAAGAAACGGATTCGCGGTCTGATGCTTGTGTCCATTCTTTGAACCCATGAAAATCTCTCAATCTATTGTTGCTTTGCCGGTTTTGCTTTTTGCGTTTCAGGCATTAAATCCATCCAGCGCGCATGCGGCAGATGCGCTTGCGCCGGGTGTTCGCGGTCTGGCCACACGCGCGCCCAAGGGAATGAAAATCGACGGCGACCTTTCGGCATTCAAGGACGCCTTCTGCACGCCGCTCGAATATTGGAACGACGACCTGAAAAACCGCGCGGTGCAATTTTTTTACATGTGGGATGACGAGGCGTTCTATGCCGCGATGCGCACGCTCGACACCAAGCCGATGAACAAGGCCGATGACGCCCATCTCTGGGAGGGTGACGCGGTGGAATGGTATTTCGACACGCGGCGCGACGAAAATTTTCGCGGGCCGAAATGGGGACCCGGCGCCGTGCATTGTTATTGGACCGGCCTTACCGGCTCGAATGTGCAGGCGCGCTTTTGCCTTCGGCCCGGCTATCTCGATGCCATCAAAAAAATCGGCGTGGAAGTCGCCGCGAAGCGGACGCCGGTCGGAATGGACGTTGAATTCAAATTGCCGTGGGTGAATTTCCCGAATTTCAAGCCGGAGTTGAACGCGGTCATCGCCCTGGACGCCGAGGCCTGTTACAGCGATGGCGCGATGAGGGTGTTTCGTTCATTCGCTTATGGAGGGCCTTTATCGGTCCAGCAACCGGCGGATTTGGCAAAAATCCAACTCGTCGAAAAAATCGAGCCGGGTTACTGGGCGAACTGCGGTCAGGTGATGATGCCCATACGTTGCGACACGGCGTGGAACCAGAACACGCGCCCGATGGTGACCGGATACATGGCGTTGCCGCCGAACCAGGATGAGCAGATTGGCCGCGTGGTGTTCCGCCTTTTGGGACTGCACGGCGAAACGATCGGCGATTATCCGGGCACGATTGAAGTTTTCGAAAAGGAAGGCAATTTCAAGCGCGCGACCGCGCAATGGTCAAATGACGTTGGCGTGGCCGGACAATACGAATTGCTCGGGATCATTTACGATCCGCAAGGGAACGAACTGACTCGCGTTGCGCCGCGAATGGTCAGTGTTCATATGCAGCCGGGGTATTAAATGCACGAATGACAATTCTCGTGACTCGGGCCGGTCAAGCACGATGCCCCTGCTTACTCCTTTCTGCGATGATACGTGACAAGGAAAATCTTTGTGCCGGCGGGACTTTTGAATTCCGTCGGGCGCGGTCCATCGCCAAGCTGGTAACAGATTTTGAGCACATTCCCGTGCAGCTCATATATACACGGAAAATGTTTTCCGGCGTTGGGCCCTTCGGCGCCGTAAATATCAAGATTCTTAGGCTTCGCATTGGGATCCAAGGTGTAAGTGCCTTTATCGAGATTTTCAGCTTTCACCTCATACTTTCCGCCATCCATTTTAAGAGTGATGCTTTTGGCAACCTGGGTTGGAAACGATGCGCCGCCAATCTGCGCCTCGGCAATCGTCCATGTGCCCTGAATATGCATGGCGTCCTCCGCTTTGTCGGCGGCGGATGCAGTCATAAGCATGACACTCGTTACAACAACGAAAAGCGCGTGAATCTTCATGAAAGATGATTTTGTTTGTTCACAGCAAGATCATGGATCTTCGGCTGGAAAACGTGCCGAAGCCTCACTAATGCGGGCAGACTAGAGGCGGCCGGCAAATCTTGTCAATCGAAACAGGCGAGGGAAACGCCTGCATTCACATGACGCCGCGAGATTGAATTCCGTTGGGCAGTGTCAACCTTCCTCAATTTATTTCTCCATGTGATAATTTCGAAGGGTCACTCCGCGCACTTCGACCTGTTGCTCGCGCAGAACCTTAAACCCCATGCTCTCAAAAAATGGACGCGCGGTGATGCTCGCGTTGGTCGTCAGCCGGCTGGCGCCTTTACGACGGGCCTCGGCTGCAACATGCTCAAACAATTGCCGGCCGATGCCGCGCCGCTGAAAACTCGAACTCACGTAGAGAAAATCAATGTAGCCGTTCTCGCCTAAACCGCAGAAACCGATGACACGGTTCTCTGATTCCGCGACCCAAAAGCTGAGACCGGCGATTCGCTTGCGCCAGCGGGTCAAGTCCGGCGGTTGTGGCGCCCAGGCAGCGACTTGCTCGGGGGAATAATCCCGGATGTTCACCTGTCGCACCGTATCGGTGTACAAACCGGCAACCGACTCCACATCTTCGTCTCGATATTGGCGAATGGTCATGTGAACAGAAATGACGCCTGCGTCAGGCGCCTTCTTTTGGCCACTTCTCATCATAATTGATTGGATACGCCTCATCGCTGACCAGCTTGCGAACGCCAAACGGCCAGACCAATAACAAAACCAACCGGCGTTGCTTCTGGTTATTGAAACAATCCAGTTGAACCAGGGAAAATTCCGTCTTCACACCCGATTGCTCAAACGCCGGCTGACATCTGGCCCTGCATGTCTCCAATCCCATCCGCTTGCAAAATCTCCTGGCATGTTTCACGCAAACACGGTCTAACCCGCAGTGAACGACCCAAAGCAGATAAACAAACGCCGGAACTCCAACCACAATTAGCGCAACAATTAGAGGCAGTCGCATCATGGCCTTAGTGTGGTGTTACATCGCTGCTTTCGGAATTCAATCTGGTTTTTGATGCGCTGCTTGAGCGATTGCAACTCCCGCTTATATGCGTACTCTGCTGCCTCAAAAAGTAGTGGATTCAGTGAAAGGACAGTCCAATATTTCCTCTCCAAGCGTCCTTCAAGGTCGTCGTGCCACTTTTTCAGTCGTCTCAGAGCTGCATAGTCGTATCTTAGTTTTAAAATCTGTTTAAATCCGTAGTTCCTCCCCGGAAGTTCAATATCTCCCGTTAGCAAATGAATTTGATGAGCAATCTGGTTCCTGTGATCTATCAAACCCTTAAGTTCCGTGCTCTCTTCTTCGGTTAGAAGTTGTTCTCCTACAAGTCTCTCAAAAATGGCTTCAAGCAGTTTCCCTCCTTTTAGCTGCGTTCCTTTGCGCTTCCGAATCTCACGCCCGACCGAAACAACAAGCTGATCCTTGATGTCCTCTGCGTAAAAAAGGCATAAAGCCATCTGAAGAGCTCTGTAAATAAGGATGTTTTTCTCAAGAGCGGCTAGACGCATATGCGGAATAATTATCCAAATCTGAGCCGCCAGACAGGGCGGCATCTCATTTTATGGGAGATTTAACGCCTGCTTCGTACCTGCGGCAAGGAGGTTTGCGGGTGGGTTACCTGAAAAATCCTTTTTCAATCCATAACCAACCTGATGTGAAGTGTGTTGCGAACGAAACGTCAATTTTTACATGGCACACTGATTTTGACCCCCATTTTTGCCCCAAAAAAGGGCCAAAAAAGCACTTTTTTGACGATTTTTTTGGCCGAACCTCAAAATTTAACATTTGCAAGTCGCTGTATCCAAGTCTCTTCCAACTGCCATGGAAAGGAACCCCGAAAAATGGGGTCAAAAAAGGGGTCAAAAAGCAGAAAAATGACCCTTTTGGCTTGTAGGGAAAAAAGTTTTTTGTCCTACACATTGACTACATAAGTAGTTTGAAAACTTCGAAACCCGCATAAACATTGATTGAAACCGGCTTTTTTTCACAAAGATTCATCAAACAAAAAAATGCTGTCAAACCTACGGTACGTTTCATTTTTCGAATACCCCCGTGAGATAACGGGAACATGACTGATACGTCATGTAGAGAGAGCCGGTTGGACGCCAAAAACGGCAAGCCATGCGCGTTCCTGCCCGGCGACTGGCGTGCGGTCATGGCGCCGGACGGCGTGCCTGCCTGGGAATCCTGGTCTCCCCACCCGACCGCTCCCAACCGTGTTCATACGCGCACGCACAGTCCGGCGCCGGCTCTTTCGGTGGATTGTGGATGGTTGATGGTTGAGAGTAAAAAGGCCTCCTTTTCTCCTCAAACAATTTGCGATTTGCGATTTCAGATTTGCGATTGCAAAACGCCGACCATCCACGTCGCGCTTTCTTAATTCCTAACTTTTAATTCTTACTTTTCATGCACTCCGGCCCACACATCACACGCGAACGCATCGAGGAAAGCATCCGCACGCGCTTCAACCCGATTCCCAGCCTGACGCCGCGATTGCTGGCATCGTATCTGGATGCCTTCCGGCTCGGTTTTTTCCGGAATATCGCCATTGCGTGGGACGCGCTGGAACGCCGCGATTACAAACTTCAGGCTGTCGCGCCCAAGCGCAAAAAAGCGGTCGCGCGTTATGGCTGGGAAATTCTCACGCTGGACGATTCGCCCGCCGCGCAACAACAAAAGCTCGCGCTGGAATATTTCTACAATCATCTCACCGCAACCAACGTGCTCGATGAAAATGAAACGGGCGGCTTCTCGCTGCTCGTTCGCCAGATGATGGATGCCGTCGGCAAACGTTATGCCGTGCATGAAATCGTATGGCAACCACAGGGAAAGTCTATGGTTGATGGTCCGAGAGTTGATGGTGCGAACCCATCGCTTACCGCCACGTTCCGTTTCTGCCCGCTCTGGTGGTTTGAAGGAACGCAAGGACGGTTGCGTTTTCTCACGAGCGAGTTCGGGATTTACGGCGTGGACATGGAACCGGGCGGCTGGCTGGTGACGGTCGGCGACGGCATCATGGAAGCCTGTTCGGTCGCGTGGGTTTATAAAAACCTGCCGTTGCGCGACTGGCTGTCGTACACGGAAAAATTCGGCACGCCGGGAATCATCGGCAAAACGGAATCCGCGCTGGATTCGGCGGAATGGGAGCAGTTCGCCGAAACGATCCGGGCATTTTCGCAGAATTGGTCTTCGATTGTCAGCAAGAGCAACGAAGTCGAACTCATCCAGCCCAAGGGGTCTGGCGAAGGGCCGTTCGCCGCACTCATCGAAAAAATGGACCGCGCGATCACCATTCTTTGGCGCGGCGCGGACCTCGGCACGTTGAGTTCGCACAATGCCGCCGGCGCAAGTCTCCAGGAGGACGAAACGAACCTCCTGGAAATTGATGACGCGCAAATGATCAGCGAGACGCTCACAGCGCAGGTGAGCCGGTACGTGCTGCAATATCATTTCCTTTAGGCGGTCTCTTTGTGCCTTTGTACCTTGGTGGTTCATTTTTATGATTACGATCACAGGCAAAATTGAAGACGCGACGGGCGCGGTGCTACACGCCACGATTGATTTCATCTCGAAATCCACGCCGCTGGCCGGCTCTGGCATTGTCACCACCAACACTGACGCACGCATCCTCAGCAATCCCAGCGACGGCACGTTCTCCGTTCCATTGGCAGCCGGTAATTACCAGGTGACGATCTCAGCCAACGGCCAGTCCACCACCTTCACCATCGCCGTTCCATCCGGCAGCGGCACAGCAACCATCGACACGCTCGTCACCACGCCGATCGCTTACACTTACGTTCCACCCACGCAATTGTGGAATGGTTTATGGGCCGGCAACATCACCTTCCTGCCGCTTGCCGCGCCGCCAGCGCCAACGTGGTCGCTGCAAACTTATTCAGGCGGCAACATCAACGCGGCGGGCAGTGAGAATTATTCCTATTGGGTGAGCTACGTCACGGCCACCGGCCAAACCGTGGTTTCGGCCGTGCTCGCCGTCAACGAAGGACCAACGCCCACCGCCAACAAAGCCAATCGCATTTTCCTCACGCCCAACGTGAGCGGCGTCACCTCCATCAACATCTGGCGGACTTATGTTGACAACGGCCA